>CAXUCT010000117.1:0-11486 GCA_964249415.1 uncultured Bryobacteraceae bacterium
GTCCATTCCTGTACGAGCTTGGCGCAGCCATCTTTGATAAGAAGATTGGGACCCCAGCTCATTTTTGAAGTAATGTTACCCGGTACGGCGAAAACATCGCGGCCCTGGTCCATGGCCAGCCGGGCGGTGATGGCTGAACCGCTATGTTGGGCACCCTCCACCACAATCACTCCCAATGAGAGGCCACTTACGATTCGGTTGCGGATGGGAAAGTTTTGCGGGAAAGCGGGTGCGCCCATGGGAAACTCAGAGAGCAAAAGGCCTCGCCGGGCGATGTCGTCGTAGAGTTTACGATTTTCTGTCGGATAAAGGACGTCTACGCCGCAGCCAAATACGGCGACGGTGTTGCCGTCCTCCCCGAGAGCCGCTTTGTGGGCGGTCGTATCGATACCGCGGGCCATGCCGCTGACGATTGTGAGACCGGCCTTGGCGAGATCCGCGCTAAGCCGCTCGGTTGCCGCCATTCCATATGGGGTAGGCCGTCTGGTGCCGACAACGGCGACCGAGTGAGAAGGCATCAGTTCTGTTCTCCCAAGCGCAAACAAGAGTAGGGGAGGATCAAAAATCTCGCGCAGCCGCTGGGGATAGCGGGGATCGTGGATGGAGATCAGCTGCGTACCCGTGTTGAGCAGCTTCTGCTGCTGGTCAACAGCGTCTTCAAAGGAGCATCCGCTGGCGACATTGCGCGCTTGGGCGGGGCTCAATCCCGCTGCTTCCAGCTCCGAAGCCGATGCCCGAAAGATGGTGTAGGGTGATTTGAGCCTTTCGAGAAGCCGCAAGGTGCCGAGGGTTCCAAGGCCAGGAACCATCCTCAGAGCGAGCCAATGGAGCGTGTCTTCTTGGGTCAGGGCGGCAGCGGACACGTCGAATAGGTGTCCGGCCTAAGGGTAAGTTCTCAATGCCGGGAAAGCTGACTATGCTGTTAAAGCCTGTACGGGTCCAGTTTGGGGCGGAGGAATAGGGGGAATCCACCGGTCGACAGCTTTACCAAGCACTTCCTTATTAATGGGCTTCGGAAGATAGTCGTTCATTCCTGCCGCCAGGCATTTATCGCGTTGGCCCTCCATGACGTTGGCGGTCACGGCGATGATGGGGACCTGAGCCGCCTGCGTCTGAAGTGCGCGAATGGCTTTGGTAGCTTCAAAGCCGTCCATAACCGGCATTTGGCAATCCATGAGAATCAAGGTGTAGGCTTGGTCGCGAACCATATCGAGGGCTTCTGAACCATCGTTAGCAACGTCGGCAACAAAACCAAGCTTAGTAACCAGAATGACAGCCACTTTTTGGTTGATGGGGTTGTCTTCCACGATCAGGACTCGTCCGCGGGTCTGGGACGCCGAGGGACAACTCGCCACAGCCTTTTTAGTAGGAGCGAGTAAGAGGTCTGCGGCGTTATGCATTGTTGACGCTCTTACCCCAATCGATCAACTCGAGTGGGTAAGCGAGGTATAAGGTCGGGGAACGTAGAGCCCCTTGCCCCTTACGCATAACTGCTTATCGGCCTCGTTGTAAAAAACGTCGGAAAGGAAATACCTTACTTCTTGCGGGCGAAGAGCATAGCACTCCAGATTGGGTTCACGGAGCAGATCTTGTAATCGACTAAGCCAAGCTGGAGCGCGGTTTCGCGGACCAGACGGTCTGTAACGTCTCCGCGTGCCGTGGCCCCACCTTTGCGCCACAAAATCCAGAGTTTCGTGTGAGCGGCACCCGCGAGCAGTTCGGAGAGCGAAAGGGCCAGCGAATGCAAATCATGCACAAAACAGAGTGCGATGGAGGCGTCCCGCGCAGGATGCTCCCGCAATTCTACCCCCGGTGGAAGTGGGCCAACGATGTGCTCGGCATGCGCGGGCGGATCCACCAGAGCAACAACCGAAGATGGGAGGATGCCGAGCTTTTGAGCCGTTGTCCGCGATGCATAACGGTGCATCATGGCAACGGGCCGCACGGGACAGACGGGGTGGCCTTCGAGAGCTTTTCGCATGGTGACAGCGAGACACGAGACATTGCAATAATGTGCGTCAGGCAACTCCGATCGCGTGCGGCTCACCTTCTCTTTTTCACCGCCGCAGAAGATGATGGGGATCTGCCTGGTGCGCGAGGACTGCCGCAGAGCGATGGCGATCTCGCGGCCGTGAGATGGCAGCCGGGTTAGATCGATCACAAAGGCATCGGGCGGCGCTTCCCGCCAGCTCTTCATGAGAGCGGGACGGAATTCCTCGTCGTATTCAACGAGGTAGCTTGACGCCTGCAGGATATCAATGAGTACGGAGGCTTCCTCAGCCTTCCAATGGAGAAGCCGAACTCGAGGCGGCTCAGGCATAAGTGCCAGAATAATACCCATGTCCAATCTCCTGCAATCGAGCGTCGTCCGGGCGACGTCAGAGAATACGCTAGGATACAGATTCGCGCCCTTTCACCTATGAGGATCAGCAGCGCCCTGAGTGACGAGACATGAGAATAAGCAGCGCGGCAAGCGCACTGCCGAAGAACTATTACCCGCAGAAGACATTAGTTGAGGCATTCCGTAGGTTTTGGGGCGGAAGGCTCGACCGATTTGAAGTACTGGAAAGGCTGCACAGCGCAACGCAAGTTGACGGGCGCTATTTGGCTCTTCCTTTAGAGAAATACCCCCTACGGAGTTGGGGCGAGGCCAACAACTGCTGGATAGAAGCGGCCGTGGAGCTAGGCGAACAGGCCGTTTGCCGGGCCATGCAGCAGGCGGGAGTGGAGCCGAAAGATATCGGGGCCTTCTTCTTCGTTTCGATTACGGGCGTGGCGAGCCCATCGGTGGACGCGCGGTTAATTAACCGCATGGGGCTCAGTACGCGCATGAAGCGCATCCCAATTTTCGGATTGGGATGCGTTGCCGGCGCGGCGGGAATTGCGCGTGCCGCCGATTATGTCAAGGCTTTTCCAGACCAAGCGGCCTTGCTGCTATCGGTAGAGTTGTGTTCTTTGACTATTCAGCTGGACGATCTTTCGGCAGCCAATCTTATCAGCAGCGGATTATTTGGTGACGGGGCAGGCGCGGTGATTGTAGCTGGAGCTGAGTTAGAAGCCGGCGACGGCCCCGAGATTGTGGCGACTCGATCGACGTTCTACCCTCAAACCGAGCACGTGATGGGCTGGGATATCTCAGACAAGGGCTTCCGTATCGTTCTGTCGCGGGAAGTTCCGGAAGTGGTGCTGGGGAACTTAGGACGAGACGTAGACGAGTTTTTGGCCGACCACGGATTGACGCGCGATGACATAGGCAGTTGGGTGATCCATACGGGAGGACCTAAGGTGCTGGAGGCGACGGAGCAAGCGCTGGGTCTGGCGGGCGGCGCGCTGGAAGCGTCTTGGGCGTGCTTGCGGCGCACCGGCAATTTGTCCTCCGCGTCGGTTTTGTTGGTGCTGGAAGAAGTGATGAAGAGGCATACGCCCGAGCGCGGAACCTGGAGCATTCTGGCCGCGCTTGGACCGGGCTTCTGCTCTGAACTTGTCTTGATGCGGTGGTGAACCCACGGAACTGAGCCCCGTCGAAACTGAGCAGAGCGGCGCGGCATCCAAATCTTAAATGGGTAAGTTTGGCTCCTTAGCAGTTCTGATCCTGGTAACGGCTCCGGTGAGCGCGCAATACGGGCAGTACCCACCGGGACAATACCCGCCCGGTCAATCCCCGTCGGGGCAGTATCCGCCCGGCCAGTCTCCCGGCAGCGGGGGAATTTCCATCCCGACACGAAGCAAGAAGAAGAAGCAATCTGAAACGAAGCAGCCCGACTTCACGGCTGAGGGAAGAACGCTTTCGAACGACGGGAAGAAGCTTGTAATTGGCACGAACGACGGACGCACGATAACGATGACTTTGACTGACAAGACAAAGTTCACGCGTTCGGGAGCTGATATCGCGCGCAACGCAGTGACGCCACGGACGGCCGTACATATCGAAGCGGCGGAGGATGACCAAGCCTTTCTGACAGCGATTAGCGTGGATGTGATGAAGGAAGTTCCTGAGAATGTTCCTGGTGATTCAGCCGCTGCCAACGCGGACGGGCATAGCCCGGCTACTAGCCCCGATACACCTCCGGAGGAGCTGGCTGCAGCGACGATCTTGCATCCGGATGAAGCGCCCGACCGGCCCATCCTCCGCCACGGCGCTCCCAAGCGCGCCTCAACGGATGAGGATACGGGCGAGGCTCCTGCAAAACCTACAGCTACTGCCCAGGCAAAGCCGGGCGCTGCGGAAAGCACCCCGGCCCATGAGGGCGTAGATTTCACGATAAACAGCGACTCCGAGGAGCCAAGGATCGCCCAATCTGGCTCTCCCACGCTGGTTTCGCGGAGCAAAGAATGGTCGCAAACCTTTACGAACGGCCTGCCGAACTATGTTTGCCAGCAAATGACCACACGGTATGCAGAGCAATCGAAAGCCACTGGATGGGAAGCGCAAGACGTGGTGACTGCAAAAGTCGTTTATGAAGACGGGAAAGAGGAGTACAAGGAGATCACGGTTGGCGGCAAGCGCACCAATAAGAGCATGCTGGAGCTAGGCGGCAGTACCTCTACGGGCGAATTTGCTTCGACGCTTCACAGCCTGTTTTCCGATGCAAGCCGAGCGCAGTTCAAGCTGTCGCAATCAACCACCATAGGGAACACTCAAGCGGCGGTTTACGATTTTAAGGTTGCCTTGCCTAACTCGGACTGGTTCATCAACGTCGGCGGGCAGAGTCTACGACCGGCCTACAGCGGGAGCGTATGGATCGACAAGAAAACCGCAGAGGTTCGGCGCATTGAGATGAGTGCGGACAACGTTCCTAAAGACTTCCCGATGGATACTATGCTCTGGGCGGTGGACTACGAGAGCATCCCACTAGGAACATCCAAGTTCCTGTTGCCTGTCCACGCCGAGAACATCAGTTGTCAGCGAGGGTCCACGATCTGCTCAAAAAATGAAACCGATTTTCGCGACTACCACAAGTACAGTGGCGAGAGCACAATCGAATTCAAGTAGGTCGCCTTCACGTATCACGCTCCTGTGGCGCGGGCTTCCGAGCCTACCAGCTCAAAGGCTTTGGTGACGAGTTCGTTGGGTGGGAAGGGTTTCCAAAGCACATCGAATTCAAACGACTGCTCCGTTTCGGGGTGGGAAGCAAGGCACAGGAAAGCGGTTTGGGGGCGCCGGCTCGAAATTACATCATGAAGCTGATGCTGAGCACGAGGAGAGATTTTCGCGTCATCCGCAATAATCAGATCAATGGTCCCCTCATAGAGCTCGGAGACCAGCAAGGCTTCTTGCACGCTCGAGGCCTGAAGCACAAAAAATGAGTTTTCCTCCAGGCGCTCATGCACTTGAAGTGCAAGCTTCAACTCCAAACCAACGGTCATCACGGTAGACCGCCTCAGCGCGCGCCGGCTCGCGTGGGGTTGCGCATTCGACGCTGTCGACGGAAAGAGCACTTCGGTAATCGAGACATGATCCGACTCTTCTGAGATGCGGACCGTGCCCTCTGCGGCCGTAACCAGCGCATTCACAATTGTTAAATTGAGGGCCGGATTTTCCAGTGAGAATTTCGCAAGAGCTGCCGTCTCAGCCGTTTCTTTATTAAGCTGCGTTCTGACGCTCACCCGAACACGCGCACCCGGAGGAGTTTCCGGCGTTTGGTCTCCAACGGTCGAGGTCCGAATAATAATTCGTCCGTCTCCGGTCAGCTGATCTTTACCGTGAAGGACCAGATTAAGCGCAAGCTGCTCAATATGACTTGGATGGCTGAATACCTTGCCTACGCCGGGCAAGAGCTTCATCTCGATCTGAACAGAGCTGCCGCAGAGCCGCTGTAAGAACGGCAGTGCCCTCTGAAATATCTCATTGATGTCGACGGGTTCGGGACGGAGTGCCTGGTGGCTTCCTAATTCCAGAAGCTGGCGGGTCATCACCGAAGCGGTCGCGGCCGCGCGGTAAACCACCGCCGCCGGTTCGCTCAACGGGTTCTCCTCATGGAGCCCTTCTATTAGTTCCTGAGCACAATCGGACATCAGATCGAGCAGGCTGTAATAATCATTCGCAACGTCTTTTGCAAGCCGGCCGACGGCTAACATTGTCTGTTCCTGACGAATTTGCTGTTCTTCTCTGTGACGGACGGTCGAGTCCTGGAGCGTGATGATTAGACCCGATGGAGCGTCGGCAACTTGGCTGACTGTGAGGTGGCCATCTACCTCGACCCAAGCGCCCGAGCGCGTTCGGAGACGTGTACCGCGGGCGATGCGAGTGGTTCGGCCGCTGCGTAAAGCCAGACTAAGCAGGTCAGTCGGTAAACTGCGGGAGCCGTTTCGCAGTGGAATAACCGAGGCGAGGGGCTGCCCGGAGAAGGCCGCCGGGGTCCAACCGGTGAGTTGCTCCGCTGCGCCGTTCATGAACTGAACGGTGCCCCCGGCGTCAGCCACAACCACGGCTTCCGGGATCGTCTGCAAAATAGTGTTGAGCAATGCTCGATGCTCTTCAAGCTGGCGCTCCACCCGATGCTTGTAGAGCGCCATTTCGATAGAGCTGGTGAGATTCGAGTGCCCAATCGGCTTCACAATATAGCCGAAAGGCTGAGTAAGCTTTGCACGGGCGAGAGTTTCATCATCTGCATGGGCGGTCAGAAAAATAACCGGAAGCTTAAACTGCTCCCGGATCTCGCGTGCTGCCTCAATACCATCGATGGGACCTTGGAGGCGGATGTCCATGAGGACCAGATCGGGGGACGTGTGGCCGACCTGCTCAATCGCCGCCTCGGCAGATGCCACTACCGCTGGTACTTCGTAACCGGCTCTTCGAAGCTGACGCTCTATGTCACGAGCCACGATAGCCTCGTCCTCCACCACCAGGATTTTCGTAGGAACTGTCACTGAACTGATTCACTCCAGAACGGGGAACTCGACGGTGAAGGTCGCACCGGGTTTCGACTGCACGTGGAGAATGCCACCGAGCTGACGAGCAAGAACTTCAACCAGCGGAAGTCCTAAAGACTTTGAGTTTTTAAGATTGAGATCCTCCGGCAGACCAATGCCGGTATCGGAAACACATAGCGACACGCGGTGTTTTGAAGCGCCTTTCAATTTAATGTTCAGGGTCCCGCGACCGGACGGAAACGCGTGTTTCAAGGCATTGGTGACTAGTTCGTTAAGAATCAGTCCACAGGGAATAGCTTTTTCAATGTTCAATGGAACGGGCGCAAGATCAAGATTTTTATGAATATACTGCGCTTGCTTGCCGTAGGCGTGAAAGAGTTCCTGTACTAGCGTTTCCGTATACTCTGCGAAATCAACATTGTCGATATTCCCGTCGCTGTACAGACGCTCGTGAATGAGCGCCATAGATGAGATACGATGTTGGCTTTCCCTTAGCGCCCGAATGGAGTCTTCGTCCTCAAGCAAATCGATTTGCATGCTGAGCAGGCTGGAGATTACTTGCAGATTGTTCTTGACGCGGTGGTGAACCTCTTTCACCAGGAGTTCCTTCTCCGCAAGGGTCTGGCGAAGTCTAGCTTCCACCTGCTTCTGTTCACTGATGTCTAAGATCGTGCCTGCTACGCGCACTACAGTTCCGGCAGAGTTCACATGGCTGCGGCTTCTGAAATCAATGTGGCGTATATTCCCATCTGGAAGCACAACCCGGAAGTAAACTTCAACTGGCTTACCACGCCCGAGCGCGGAGCGGAGCGCCTGCCGGGCTGCGGTACGGTCGTCGGGATGGATGCGGCTGAGACAATTTTGAAGCGTGCGCATTTCCGGCTCTGATGGCAAACCGAACATTCGAAGCGCTTCTTCCGACCAGAGCATCCGATCCTCTCGCGTGTCGTACTCCCAATGCCCGAGACGCACAATATCCTGCGCGATACGCAGGCGAGCAGCGCTATGCAATAGGGCTTCTTCCGCCTTTCTTCTCTCGGTGAGATCGTACCAAGCGACGAGTGTTAACGCTTTGCCACGCAGGGGGATTGCGGTGCGCGTCACCTCCACGTGCAAATCGGAGCCGTCTAACCGCGAGTAGACGCGAACGATTCGGCCCAATTCTGGCTCACTTGAGAGCTGCTTCGTGGGCTGGAGCGGGTCAAGACAGGACCCTGTGTCCCACGTTAATTCGGGTGCGAAGTCTTCGGGGGATCGCCCGACAATCTGCTGCTTTCCTGAGGCGCGGAGCATGCGGACCGCGGATTGATTGCAATCGATAATAGACGTGCCGTCCACCAGCAGATAAGCTTCGGAGGAGTGGTCAAATAAAACTCGGAATTTCGCTTCGGCGTTGACGAGTTCCCGGCCGAACTCTTCCTTCTGTTCTTTGATGCATTGCCGGACAGCTTCTATTTCGGCGCGTTCGCGCGATTGACGAGTTCGACGTCTGAGCATAAAAGAGCCCGCGAACGCCGATAGGACGCGCTTCAGGTAAACCGCCTTACGGAAAGGGACTCCCTTAAGGTATTGGGCGCCGCTGTGAGATGTCATCGCGTTACTCAGCCTCCGAAAGGTCGTGAAGACACTCAATTGGCTGCATACCTTCTGTTGACGGAATGTGATCAGCGCGACGGCTGAGAAGAGGGCAAGAAAACGAACTTGCGTGCCAAGACAAAATGGCGGAACTGCCAGCTATGATCTTATCGCGAAATGAAGTACCAAATGTTCGCCATCTTCTATGAGCCCCAGCGTGGCAAAATACACTTTCTTACATGCTCACAGGAATGATTCTTGCGAGAACGCAATTACGGCCTGTATATAATCTTTTTTGGATGGGTCGTTTGCAACGTCCCTTCTTCGGATACCTAGCACCTTATGCCTCAACTGTTCCGACCCAGTTCAAACACGATCGCTCAGGTTTCCATTGCCGTAGTGATCTTGCTGGCCACAGCTACGCTCGCCGTGGCCTATATCATGGACCGCGGATCCTGGACCACCTCCGTGGATCGGGCGCCGGCGCAGCCGATTCTTTTCAGCCATAAGCATCACGTCAAAGATGATGGTATCGATTGCCGGTATTGCCATACGGGCGTGGAGACATCTCACTTCGCCGGGCTACCGCCGACCGAGACTTGTATGACATGCCACTCTCAAATCTGGTCAAATGCCTCGTTGACCCAGCCCATTCGCGATAGCTGGGCAAGCGGAAAATCGATCGAGTGGACGCGGGTACACGATCTTCCCGATTTTGTTTATTTCAACCACAGCATTCATATCAACAAAGGCATTGGGTGCTCCAGTTGCCACGGAAAGGTGGACGAGATGCCGCTGATGTACAAGGTCAATACGCTTTACATGAACTGGTGTCTAAACTGTCATCGCGATCCGGCAAAGTTTATCCGGCCGAAGTCAGAGGTGTTCAACGTGGATTATGTGTACCCGGCCAACCAGGCTGAACTGGGGCCCAAACTTGTGAAAGAGTACCACGTGAAGTCGTTGACGGATTGCGTAACTTGCCACCGATGAAAGATACCTCGTTAGTCCCTTTGGAATCACTCCTGGAGCCACCCCGGAAGTCGGCGCCGGACCTGGAAGCATTGCGCCACAAGCTCGCCCAGGGCCGCGGTCCGGCCTTTTGGCGCACCCTCGAAGAAGCGGATGAGAGCAACGACCTGACCCAGTACATCGAGCAGGAATTTCCCGGGCTCGCTGGACAGATCCCCCAGGGAGTGGACCGGCGAAGCTTGCTAAAAGTCATGGCTGCTTCGCTCGCCATGGCGGGTGCCGCAGCCTGTACAAAACAGCCAAAAGAGCTCATTGTTCCCTATGTGCGGCAGCCGGAGAATGTGATTCCGGGAACACCGCTCTTCTACGCGACGGCTATGCCATCGAATGGCTATGCGCGCGGACTGCTGGTTGAGAGCCACCTTAACCGCCCCACCAAGGTAGAAGGCAATCCGGACCACCCCGCCAGTCTAGGCGCGACAACGATTTTCGAACAAGCATCGATTTTAAATTTGTACGATCCGGATCGCTCTACTACGGTGCTAAACGAAGGCCGTCTGAGCACCTGGAGCGACTTCCTTGGTAAGTTCATCACCGAAGCGCAAAACCTGGCCATGCGGAAGGGTGAAGGGCTGGCGATCTTGTCCGGTGTCACAACATCTCCGACCTTGATTAGCCAGGCCGAGGCCATATTGCAGCAATCGCCCGCAGCCAAGTGGTACGTTCATGAACCGTGCATAAATCCGGCGGTCGCGAGCGCGGCGAAGAAACTTGCCGGACGCAACGCATTAGTCGCCTACGATCTTTCCCAGGCCGATGTGATCGTCAGCCTTGAGAGTGATTTTTTGAACACCGGTCCGGCGGCTTTGGCGCATGCGCGGCAATTCTCCGCGCGGCGCGCCATCGATAGCGGCCAGACGCCTTGCCGCTTATATGCAATGGAGTCTGCACCTACGGTAAGCGGCTCTTTAGCGGATCACCATTTCGGCATAAAAAGCAGTGCCATTCCAGCAATTGCTTATCAGCTGGCGAACGCGTGCGGCGTCCCGGGCGCGCCAGGCCAGGGCGGAACGAGCGGCGGGGCGCCGGAGTGGCTCGCGGCCGTAGCTCAAGATCTGAATAACGCGAAAGGGCGATCAGTGGTAATTCCAGGCGAATATCAGCCCGAAAGTGTTCATCTCGCCGCCTACGCCATAAACGCCGCCTTGGGTAACGTCGGGAAAACGGTTCGTTTACTCGAAGGCGTGGAGCCGGATAATACCCATTCGATCGAAGAACTCGCGAACGATCTGAACAATGGACACGTTGAAGTATTAGTGATTTTGGGTTCGAATCCGGTGTATACGGCTCCAGGGTCGCTTGGATTCAAAGATGCTATTCGAAAAGCGCGCCTAGTCGTACATCTTGGGCAATTTCCCGACGAAACGGCGCAGTGGAGTCATTGGCACATTCCCGAAGCGCACTATTTGGAGACTTGGGCAGACTCCCGCGCTTTCGATGGAACCATAACCATTCAACAGCCCTTGGTTCAACCTCTGTATGACTCGAAAACGGCCCATGAAGTGTTGAGTATTTTACTGGGTAAGCCGGATCAAAGCTCGCATGAACTGGTGAAGGGTTACTGGCAAGTGCAGAACAAGGGCGGCACTTTCGACGATCTGTGGCGAACCTCGCTACATGATGGTTGGGTCGCGGGCTCAGGTGTCGGGACGCTTTCCGCAGCCGCTCCAACTGGTCTTCCCGCTCTTGAGACGCAAACAATCACCGGGATGGAGGTGGTGTTCCGCCCCGACGCGACGATTGGCGACGGAACCTACTCTAACAACGGATGGCTGCAGGAGCTGCCAAAACCGCAAAGCAAGATGACTTGGGACAACGTCGTGCTGATCAGTCCCAAAGACGCCACGGGCATGAAGGTCACAATCGGCGATATGTTGCGCGTGACAGTTGGCGGCAAAAGCATAGCAGGACCGGCATGGATTCTGCCGGCGCATGCAGAGGGTTCCATAACGGTGAGTTTCGGGTACGGGCGCGCAAATTCCGGGCGGGTGGGCAACGAGATCGGC
>CAXUCT010000118.1:0-5482 GCA_964249415.1 uncultured Bryobacteraceae bacterium
AGCGCCGAGAAAAGAAACTTGCTGACGCCGTAGAGAAACGTTACTGGAAAGAAGTCGACCACATCCACCAGCGTTGCTGCGAGAACAGCCAAGGTGACTTCCGAACCGCCCAGTTCGGAGGCGATGCGAGGCGCTTCGCCCAATTCGAGGTGACGGTATATGTTCTCAAGCGAGATCACTGAGTTGTCGATCACACGCGAGAAAGCGAGCGCAAGACCGGCAAGAATCATGGTGTTCACGGTGCTGCCGAGTATGTAAAGAATGACGAAAGTCGCGAGCGCCGACAGCGGTATGGACAGCAAGACAGCGGAGGTTGCCCGAAGGCTACCAAGGAAAAGAAGGATCATGATGGTGGTCAGCACCAGGCCGATCAGACCTTCATGAAGAACAGTTTTGATCGCCTCTTTGACGAATACCGATTGATCGAACAGAAGGTCTGTCTTAACTTGTTTCGGCAAGTCGTAGAGGTGCTGGGTGAGATTGCGAACGCCTTCCACCACTTGGATGGTGTTGGTATCGCCGCCTTGCTTCATGATCGGTATGTAAACCGACCTTTGCCCGTCGACGCGCACAATGTTGTATTGGATTTGGCTTGCATCCTTCGCCTCGCCCACGTCCTTGATGGAGATCCATGAGTCACCCGTGGCCTTTAGGGGGATGTCATTCATCTCCTGCATGTTGCCGACGAGGCTGTTGGAATAGACGTAGTAGTCGAATGGACCCACCTTAACGTCACCGGCCGGAAGAATCAGATTCGACCGGTTGACGGCAGTTACAACTTCCATGGGGCTCATATTTGCCGCGATCAGCTTGTAAGGGTCGACATAGACCATGACCTGCCGGTACTTCCCGCCGAAGGGCGGCGGTATCTCCGCGCCTTTTACTACAGCAATCTGGTTTCGGATCGTGAACTGCGCATAATCGTGAAGTTGAGTTTCGCTTAGGCCATTGCCCTTTACTGTCACGAGGCACACGGGCTGGCTCGACGCATCAAATTTCAGCACAACCGGCGGCAACGTTCCTGGCGGAAGCCGTTTGAGATCGGCTAAAGCTAAATTGGAAAGCTCGGTAACATCGGTATCCGCACTGGTGCCGGGCTGAAATAATACTCTGATCAGGCTTACACCGAGCATCGACCTAGATTCCATATGATCGATACCGGCGGCTAATGTGAAAAACCGTTCGAGCGGGTTAGTAATATCCGTCTCAATGTCGCCGGGCGGCATTCCGGAATAGAACGTGGCGACGACAACTTCAGGTGAGTTGATCTCGGGGAACAGATCGACCGGCATGCGTGCAACACTAACCACCCCGATGATTGACAGCACGAGGCAGACGACTACGATGAAGTAGGGATTACGGATGGAAAAACGTGACATCGGTGGCTTCGGAGTTATTCCGGGATTAGCTTTGGGTGTGGTAACTCGCGGCCTGTGTCAGCTTCGGGTGAACGCTCTCACCCGCCCTCAGACTGCCCCTGTCACTAATGACTACTTCATCCCCCTCGTTCAACCCTGACAGCACCTCAGCCTCGTTTTCGGTCTGAATTCCAAGGGTGATCTCGCGAGATTCAACCTTATTGGAAGAATTCACTACAAGTACACTCGACTGTTCACCGGCCTGGTTCACAGCTTGAAGAGGAACAACGAGAGCGTCTCCTACTCTGTTGAGGGCGAGTGTTGCCTCGGCATATACGCCTGGAATCAGAATTCCTTGCGGATTAGGAACATCTACTTCTGTATGCATCGTGCGAGTTGCCTGCCCCACGTCCACCGAGAACCGGGCCACCTTCCCCGTGACGTCACGACCCAAAGTGGGTACGCGCACACTGACGGGATCACCCACCTTGATGTAGCGCACGTATGACTCAGGAACGGGTATCACCAGCCGGAACATGTCCTCTTCGGAGAGCTTCACAAGCGGACTCGCCTGCGTGCTCGTGCCAGCCTGCATTAGGGTTCCGAGATTGGCGTATCTCTGAGTGACTACTCCCTTGAAGGGCGCAGTAATTTTGGAGTAATCATAAAGGGCCTGATCATGCGCCATCTTGGATTGAGAAACGGCCATCTGACTCTGCGCGACCTGCAGACTGGATCTGCCTCCTTCCACTTGGGCCTCTGCGGCCAAATCTTTTCCTTGGGCATCGTCGACTTCCTGCTGTGCCACTAACCCGGGTTTGCTTTTAGCAACGTTATTGAGCCTGTCGTATTGAAGGTGCACCACGTTGTGCTGCGCTTGGATTCGACCCAGTTGGTGCTCAGCATCGGTCACTTGCTCCGATGCGCTTTTAATGCCAGCCTGATCCTCCTGCAAGAGCGCTTGCAGTTCAGGAATTTCCAGAACCGCTAGTAACTGACCTTTGCTGACACGAGAGCCATAATCCACGAACAGTTTAGAAACGTAGCCAGATTCCTTGGCAAAGATGTCAATCTCCTGGAAAGGGACCAGCTCGGACGAGATCGTCAAGTTACGGCTCAGGGCTTTCCTGCTCACCTTCGTGACCGCGACCTCAGGCGAAGTATCCTGGGAGTCGTTCCCTGCTCTCGCCGTGTTGGGCTTGCCGCAAGAAATAAGTGTGCTGCCAATAAATGAGATCAGACACACAAGAGAAACTATCCCGGCTGTGCACGAAAGATTTGCGTACCTGTTTGGCCGCGTGCCGGGGAGTCTAAAGATCATGAAGTCAAATCCTTATTCGAAGAGCTCACTTTTTGCGAGACCCGCTGGATCATTCAGAAAGCTTTTGAAAGAGAACTGTTCCGGGTCACAGCACTCGATGAGGGCGAGCACGAGCTGTTACGGCGTAGCCAATCTTTGGAAGACAGTCCGGAACGATACAACGCACACAGGAGGACGCATATCGTTCATGTCTCCTTCCCGTATTGAGTCTGGACTGCAGGGCGTGCTCGCCCTACGCGCAGGCTCTTTGAGCAGTGTCCTTATAGAGATACTGTAAGCCAGTAAGGGCGCTACAGGCTATACCCTGCGCAGGGGATTTATCGCCCAGCTCATAGGGTAGAAGAGAGCTTTTCTATTTAAGAACGGCCGTTCAGGACAGGCAGTTCTTAATGAACGATAAGCCGAAGAATACCCTGCCCACGGGATTTCGGGGCAATTTGCGCGCAACTTCTGGAGGGTCACTTAACCAGCGTTGCGATCTCGGACTATCAGAAGCAACTAAGTTGTTTAATGGCAGCGGGATATCAGGAGCTTGAAATTGCAACGCGGGTGAATACTGATGTAAGTAAGATAAGAGCTGAGTGTCTAGCCATCAGCCAAACTCTTATTTCCGGAGCCTTTCCGAAAATCATCACTAACTCCGTATTCGGCAACCAACGACCAACAACTTAGAACAGTCACTTTTAAAGACGCACGTGCTTAACGCATTTGTCAGAATAGGAGTCGAAGCGCGATCTGGATCTGTCGAGGTGTGCCGCCGCCGGTTGCACCTTGGTTCACAGTTGTCGTAATCACGCCGAAGTTTGCGGGAGTAGAGATATTGGCGTTTGGCTGCCCATATTGGGCACGGTTGAAGATGTTGAACACCTCGACCCGCAACTGAACAGCAAATCGCTCTGTCAGGCTGGATGTTTTTGCGAGGGCGGCATCCACTTGCCATAGGCCTGGTCCCTGGATCGCATTCCGGCCTAGATTACCGAAGGTTTCCTCGGAAGGGGCAGCAAATGCCAAGGGATTGATCCAGCTATCCGGGGTCTGTCGTCCGGCGGGTACAACTGGCACTCCGGAGATCAGGTTGGGACGCTCTGATCCTGAGACGCTATAGCCCCCTGGAACAGACGCGTTCGAACGGTTGACGGTCACATTAACCGGGAGGCCAGTGCGGGCAGTTCCGACACCGCTGAGTGTCCAGCCGCCTAAGAGAGTGCGCCCTAATCCCGGATCCGTCAGAAAATGCCGTCCCGCTCCGAAGGGAAGCTGATACACGATGGAGCTATTGAAAGTCTGGCGCACGTCGAAGTCACTGCTAGCCTTGTCGCAAGCGCGGCACAAGACATTCTGCACAGTGTCGGACTCACCCCCGCCGATGCTGCCGTCATTGATAGAGTGAGACCACATGTAATCCGCTGTAAGCAGGAAGCCATTCTGAAATGCTTTATGCACATCATAGGTAAGGGCTTGAAACGTGCTGTTACTGGTATTCCCACGCCACGCAACCACGCCGAAGGCAGGATAGGGTCGCAAGCCCGTCACTGGATTCAACACATTCACATAAGTTGTCGTAAGGAGATCAGTTCCCTTGTTACCCATGTAAGTCGCGGCGCCCACGATGTTGCCTGGCAACTTCTGTTGGAGGGACGCGGTCCAAGCCGAGACATACATATCCTTGCGATTACGATCGAGCAGCCTGGGCGAAACAACACCTTGTGTCGCGGCCAGAAAAGGCGTGAGCGGGTAAGACAGTCCAGGAGACCCAGCAGCAGTCAAAGAGTACCGCAGGTAATCGTTAGAGATAGGAAGCAAGTTTTGATCGTCTTCCTGTCCATCGCTGTGGTAAATGCCTCCCCCCGCACGCACCACCGAATTGCCGTGCGACCACGCCATACCAACTCGCGGGTCGAAGTCGTTATATCGAGGGAAGTTGAAGTCGCTCCCTCGTGGACAGTAACCGCTCGGTCCACAGCTTGCGAAATCAAACGGTATAGCGCGATTACTTACCTCATGAAACACGTTGAAGAAGTTATAACGGAGACCTAGATTAAACGTAAGATTTTGGGCAATCTTATACTCATCTTCTATATACCCCCAATACTGGGTCTTGCGAGATCGTTTCAACGGCAGCACGTCGACATAAGTTGCGTTATCAATTCGATCAGCCGCAAAGGCAACGGGAGAAGTGTAGGTTAGGGTGCCGCTCTGCGAACTTCCTTGGTTTAATTGGATCCAACGAATCTCATAGCCAAGCTTCAATATGTGTTTACCCGTCACCCACGTCAGGTCGTCAAGATGGGAGAACGTCTTTGCAGCCGTATCCGAGCTCGAGCTTCCCGCCAGAGGACTAAATTGAGAGACGGCCACCGTAAACGGACTTCCTGAAACGTTGGCACTATGATAAATCTCTTGGTTTACACCGAACTTTGCGTCGTTCACTAAGGCTGGCGTGAATACGTGCACTAGGTTGATTACCCCATTACGAAAGTGCGTATTGGCCCTGGCAGTAACGTTCAGCGCGCCGGTCGGCAACGCGTCCGCTGCGCTGTCCATATTGAAGCGGACAAAGGCTGTTGTCCTATCAGAAAAATGTTCGTCCAGTCGAACCATGCCGGAGTCTTCGTTATCGATCTGGTTTGCTTCTACTTTGTAATTCGAAACGTTGGGAGTGCTTGCGGCGGATGTGCCATGAGGATAGGCTGAAAAAATCAGCGCGAGCGCAGGTGAACTCGCTTCGGCTAGTGAGAGAAACGCAGGACTCGGAACCAACCCAATCTGCGGCTGGCCCAGGCGTTGGCGCAGCCCTTCATAG
>CAXUCT010000118.1:5492-11473 GCA_964249415.1 uncultured Bryobacteraceae bacterium
CCTTCATAGTTGATGTAAAAGAATGTTTTGTTTCGCTCCACCGGGCCGCCGAAATTACCCCCAAATTGGTTTAATAAAAACGGATCCGCTGACGGACCGTCAAATGGCGATCGCGCGTCGAGAACGTCGTTCCTGAAGTACTCGAATAAGTCGCCCTGAAACGAGTTGCTGCCCGCGGGCGTTGCTACAGCCACTTGCCCACCCGCGGTCCCGCCTTCAGTGTCGGCGTTGAAATTCTGTGATTGTGCCTGGAACTGGCTTACTGACTCAAGCGGTATTGTAAGCCGGACGTACTCGCGTTGTTCTTGGTTGTAAATGGCCGTTGCGTCAACGCCGTCAAGAGTAATGTTGTTGTCATCTAATCCGTGCCCGGCGAACCGAATGGTCCGCTGGTCACCCGGGCCGGTGTCGGTTGCACCTGGCGTTAGCGCGGTTAAGCGCGCCCAGTTCCGTCCGTTTACGGGTAGATCCTGTGTCTGCGACCGCTCAATAACAGAGGCGACGGTGGCGTCGCTTTGGTCGAGTTGAACCAGAGCTTCTGTGACCGTAGCCTGCTGCGCGGCACCTTGAGCAAGCCTTAACCTGGCGTTCAAGGTTCGGGTGTGCCCCACCTCTTCCGCAACCTGCTTCGCAATAAACTCGGAAAACCCAGCCTTCGAGAATGAAACTGAATAGACTCCGAGAGAGAGGTTGTCCAACAAATATGTTCCTTCGGAGTTAGTAACGGTGCGTCGCTCCAGCCCCGTTGACCCTTGCAGGGCTCGCACAATTGATCCCGGAATCCGATTCCCTTGAGGATCTGTCACGGTACCCGTCAAGGAACAGGTGCCGCCCTGAGCTGGTAAGAGCGTGGGCGTTAGGTAAACAGCCAAAGCAATAATCTGCGAAATAGACCGCTGGAAGAGGCTAACGTTCATGGAACTGGAAGGCATTGTACTCGCTTGCTAAGTTCAGATGAAGTAGAGCGGTGTCCCGGCCGGGCTTTAGCAGGTCATAATGGGAATCTGGAAACTCGGCGTAAACGAACAGCCCCGATAGCGAGACCTGAAATCCCGAGCAGCCGTAAAGTAGCTGGCTCCGGGACTGGAGCAAGAGTTACTGGGCTTGCAGGCGCAGTATTTTCGTCGTAAGTCGTGGCGTCGGAGTATATCCAGTCACTTACTTTGAAATTTCCAGTCGAGAGTAACGGCGCAGCAGTTGTGCCCGAAAAGAGCTGCGGCCCCTCAAAAGCAAATTCTGGGATAGGATTACCGTTGGAATACCCACTCTCCGGCCCGAAGAACAAAGTAAAGAGTCCCAGGTTGCCTGTCGTATCGAATCTGATGGAGGCTGGCGATGTGGCGACGCTGGACCCGTTCAGTTGGTATCTGAAGTGAGAAAAGGGCGCGTCAAAACCGAGAGTATCTGTGTTGCTGGCGGCGAGGTTGCGATCTACTTCGAAGCTGAGAGACCATGCACCATTGGGCGCCCAGAGCTGAGTGGCCTGGCTTCCCACTTCAGAGGAAAACTGACCAGCTACGGAAACAAGCAGTGTGTCTGCGTAAGCAAGACCCGAGAGCGAGAGTACTGAGGCCGTTAAGAACGGGAGTATGGATTTAATAGCCATGGTTGCATGGTAGGGAACAATTATCAAATGAGTGTGACAAACGAAGAAGCCGGGAGCGTTCTCCAACTTCCCGGCTTCAATAAAGGAACTTAGTTGACAGTTCCGCTACCGGCCTCCGAATCGCCTGTTGAAGCGGGGACAGAGTATCCAGCCTGCTGTTCCAGCTGATGGTAGCGCTTCAGCAACTCGGCGCGGTTCCGGCGCAGATCCAGCCTCGTCGGCGTTGCTGGATAAGGTTTGTTTCCCATCAGTCCTTGCCACAGAATACGGTTGAACCGCCTGAAATCGACACGGTCTTCCGCGCTGAAGTCCATTCCCGCCGTTGCTGCGGCCCAGTATGCCGCATCATGCGTAGATTGGGGAACGCTGGAGAGACTTTTGGGCGATATTTGCAGGGGAAGAGCGGTGCGTGCGAGCATTGACGACGGAGTGGCAGTATAAGTCCACTGCGTCTGCTTCACATCAAAGACGTCAGTCATGGGAACGGCGACTGAGTCGTTTAGATTCATCGGCGACAGCCCTAGAATTTCTTCCATGGTGCGAATGAAATCTACAGTGTTATAAGCGGAAGACACAACTGCGTGCTGCTTCACGTATGGTCCGACGATGAACGCAATGCTTCTGTGATCGTCAACGTGATCGCCGCCATCTTGAGAATCGTCTTCGATAACGAAGATCAAGGTATTGTTCTTGTACTGGCTGTCAGCAATTTTCTGAACGAGCAGGCCAACGGCATAGTCGTTATCCGCCTGCTGCAACTCCGGCGTATTAATGCCGGCCAGGGCCGTACTGAAATTGCCGGTATGGTCGTGCATAAAACGAACGAAGCTCAATTGCGGAAGGCCGCCGCTCGCGTATTTGGTGTCGAATTCCCGCTGCCATTCAGTGAAGCGGTAATAGTCTGGAAGAACGTTATCGAAGCCTCGGAAGTAGGGGTCAGTGTAGGGCTTAAGCGCCACATTAGTTGAATACGCCACAACGGTATTTGACGCAAACGGGTCTGTAAGCGGGGGGATGGAATACTGCGTGTATGGCGCGGGCAGGTTATAACGACTCAGATCAACGAAAAAGCCATAGTTCCTAAGTGACAGTCCGGCACGTAGCGCCGCGTTCCAG
The DNA here is from genome assembly GCA_964249415.1 of uncultured Bryobacteraceae bacterium. Lineage (GTDB taxonomy): Bacteria > Acidobacteriota > Terriglobia > Bryobacterales > Bryobacteraceae > Bog-105. Next base: position 8,215 of record CAXUCT010000118.1, read on the forward strand.
AGGTATCCACCGTTAATTTCGTCGCCGGGTCCGTCCGGGGCGGCGGTGTCGACGTCGCCCGGCAAAACATCCGGATCGTTTGGCGAGAGCGGGTTTGCCTGCCTGCGCTGACTGACAGTCGGGAGCGAAACGTTTACGTTCCGGTTGGTGCCTTCAGAATCGTACGACACACCGCGCCCGGCGTAGTTCACTGTTACCTGTTTCTCAACAACATCGGGCGCCCGTGCTGAGACCGACCATGGCCAACCGTCCATGCTGACCTCGCTGCGATCGTAAAAATTGTCAAGCGTGACGAAGTTCCGCGCGAGGCTGTGCTGGTTGGGAGTGGTCGCAGAGCCGAACTCTGTCAGGCTTGGATCCCCATTCCCTACTTCGAGGTCGCCCAGTACCTGGTCGTAAGTGCGATTTTCCTTGATGATGTAGATTACGTGCTGAATTTTGCTACGAAGCGCGGCCATGGTGGCGTGATCTGCTGCGCTCTCCACGCGCTGGAAATTATCGTTCGCGGCTACTTGCTCGGTTAGGCCGGGCAACTGGCTGGCTTGAGGAGTTGGCATGCTTTGCAAACCAGCTTTGATCAATTGCAAGGAGTATTGATTCGCGCCACTACACGCCGCCGAAGTCTTACCCGGGAGAACGTCGCCGTGGCAGTTGCCAGGATTCGGTCCGGTGGGTGACTTACCATTCACAACGTACATGTATTCGCCATCGCCGCTGAAACTGAGCGAACTCGGGTACCAACCTGTGGGAATGAGACCGGTTACAGCAGCTGTGCTCAAGTTCAGAACCGCGATATCGTTCGTATTACCGTTGGTTACATACAGCGTGCTCTCGTCTGGAGAGAGGGCAACGCTGTTTGTGTTATTGCCTTTGTAAGTCGCGCGGGAGGACGGCAGAAGACCTGATGGCGCGCCTACGGCGATCTCGTCAATACGCTGATTAACTCCTGTATCAATGACTGCTACCGAGTCTGTTTCGTCCTCGGCTACATATAATCTGCTCTGTGCGGAATTCAAGGTCATTTTGTTCGGCTGGCCAGTAACCTTGATTCGCGTCGTCACGGCAGGAGTACCTGCCAGGCTCACAACGTCAATCTCGCGATCGCGCAGGCTAGATATGTATGCCGTGCTGTTTCCCTTGATCACGACCCAGAATGGATACTCGCCTCCCGGGACACCCTTGCTCGCCGCGTTGATTTTGCCGGGGCGCAAGTCGAGTTCTTCGGTCTTCTGCCATGTGTTTGAACTTTGCGTCAGGATGCTGATTGAGTCGTTGTAGTAATCGGCAACGACGATCTTTGTTCCATCAGCCGTGATTGCTAAACCAGCCGCTTCCGGCTGGACTGCTAAACCAACTCCGGCCGCGTGCCCCAGCGCTACCGGGCTCCCGCTGCGTTCTGCCCAGGCGTTCCCACGCAGGTCGAAGACGTGAACGTCGTCGTTGTTGCCGCCCGACACATAGAAGGTTGTTCCACTCGGATCAAAGACAATGCCGCTGTATGTATTTGGAACTTGGAGGACCTGCTTTTTCACCGGCAACTTGTTAGCAATGCTGTAAATAAAGACATACTCGTTCGAATCGGCATCAATCTGGTTACCTAACTTTGGTCCCGACGCTGCATTCAACAGGTTATAGCCAGAAGTCAGGACCAGTAAGGTACGCTTGTCTGGACTCACAACGCTTGTAACAGCTTGGCCGGCTAAGTATTGCGGAAAATCCGTGAGACCGGGATTCAGGCTTTGGAACCTTGCCCCTCGAGGAGCTGTCGGCGTAATCTGCTGGCCAGTGTTCGGAATTACCTGCGCAGCCGGCCCGTCGTCAGGGTCCTGGTAAGGAAGAGCAAGTAGGGATGTCGAAATCGCAGCAGCGACAACAATAGATCGGGAGATGTAGGTCCAGTTCATATGCAAAATCCAGAGCCGCGCGGCTCCGGAACGATCCTCCGTTTAAAGTTCGCATCTGAAGATTACGGAGACGTGACAAGCAACTGTTTTAGTGGAACCCGAGCACGTGAAAAATGATGTAGAAGGAAAACGAGAACAGGCCGGCGCCGAGCAGAACACAAACAGGCAGCGTAAGGACCCAGGCCAGCATAATGTTGCGCAAGGTGTCCATCTGTAGACCGGAATGGTTTGCTGCCATGGTGCCGGCAATCCCAGACGAGAGAACGTGAGTGGTGCTGACCGGCAGCCCGTAACGGTCCGCCAGCCCTATGGTGGTCATCGCAACAAGCTCCGCCGATGCGCCCTGAGCATAAGTCAGGTGTTCTTTGCCAATCTTTTCGCCGACTGTAACCACGATCCTCTTCCAACCGATCATGGTGCCAAAACCGAGCGCGCAAGCCACGGCAACCTTGACCCAGTCGGGAATGTATTTCGTTTCTTTGGACAAGGCGCCGCTGTACTGGCCGAGCATTTTCGCCTGACCCGGATTCTTAATCTTCTTTGTCTTGATGAGCTTATTAATTGATTCGCTCATCAGGTAAATGTCGCTCCTGAACTTCTTGCGTTGATCCACGCTTAAGTCGCCGTAACTGCTCCGGCCCTGGAGTTCATTAGTGATGTCCTGATTTTTTCCCGAAAGCGCTTCGTAGGTCTCTGGCGTAGCGGTACTCTTGGTCTTCAGGAAATTAGAAAGATCATCTTGGGAAGTCTTCCCGTTTAGCGCATTGCCACCTTGACGCAATTTGTCGAACAGGGGCTGTGCCTGCTGGGAGTACATGACGATTTTTTGAATATCGGCTCCCTTGGTGGCTGGATTGAGGGCATATGTCCCGGGCAAAATACCGACTAGGATCAGGACGAACAGACCCATTCCCTTCTGTCCATCATTCGAGCCATGGAAGAAGCTGACGCCTGTACAGGTCAGCATCAAGAGCCCGCGGATCCAGGGTGGCGGCGGTTTGTCTCCTTCGGGCGCCTTGTAGAGTTCCGGCCGCTTAATCAGCAGCTTACTGAGTAACAGCAAAAGCCCTGCGCCGACGAATCCGACAATTGGCGAAACGATCAAAGCGGCAAATACATCGTAGGCCTTCGCCCAATTCACGCCCTCACCAAACACGTGACCTGGGGAGAGAAGTGAGTTGGCAAGTCCTACTCCCATAATGGAGCCTACTAACGTGTGCGAGCTCGATGCCGGAAGCCCCAAATACCATGTACCCAAGTTCCAGATAATGGCCGAGAGCAGGAGAGAGAACACCATCGCAAAGCCAGCGCCGGACCCGACATTTAACACGAGCTCGACTGGCAACAGGGCGACT
>CAXUCT010000119.1:0-11423 GCA_964249415.1 uncultured Bryobacteraceae bacterium
CCCCAACCTCCACCTAAGCCGTCGTACATGGTCTCCGCTTCCTGCTCGTTCTTCACGTTGCCGGTGGCGAACACAGTTGCGGCGCCGCCGGAGGGTACTAGCTGCCATCCGTCGGCTTGCAGATCTTTGTCGACCTGGGTCTTCACACGAGCTTCGTTCAGCGGATTGGCCGTTTTGACTGGGCCCCACGAATAAGTCTTGTAATTGGAGAAGTTCGCGCTATGGTCGTAATCCGTTCGAATATTGGCAGCAAGAGCCAGTGTGCCTGAAGCCAGAAGTGCAGCCGTGAACAAAAATTTCGTATGTCGTTTCATTGAATCTCCTTGTGACAAAATCGCCGGTTATGTGTACTAAGAGCAGGTGCGAAGGAATAAGAGTACGACAAGCAGAGACTTGCTTCAAACGTATTTTCGGCACACTGTGATCGGAAAAGCCGAACACGGACTTTCGGTACCATGATTCGTTTCACGAAGTAGCAGAGCTCAACAATCATGGAACTAAGGCATCTTCAGTCGTTCATCGCTGTCGCTGAATCGTTAAGCTTTGTGCGAGCGTCGCGGAATCTACACATTTCACAATCAGCCTTGACGGCGCAGATCCAAAAGCTTGAGCAGGATCTCAACGTTCAGCTTTTTATCAGGAATCGCCGGTCAGTCGAGCTAACCGCGGCGGGAAAAGTTTTCGTGTTAGAAGCCGTTGAAACTTTGGCACGCGCAGCAAGGGCGATGCAACGTGTGCGGAAGGCAGCAGCTGGTGAGGCTTGACAAGTGCGGGTCGGCTTCGTGTCCTCGGCGGCCCTTGACATGATCCCACCACTGGCAGTAGCTTTCCGCAAATCTCATCCGGAGGTTGATCTGGACTTGATTGACTTGCAGACTAGCGTTCAGTTGGAAGGGCTCTGCTCAAACTCACTGGATGTAGGTTTTCTACGGATGCCTGCCGACCATCACTTGCTCGCTCTCACAGTGGTCCATAGGGAGCACTTTGTCATGGTCCTACCAAAAACGCACGTTCTAGCAAAAAAGAGCCGTGTCAACTTGGGCGATTTACGAAAAGACAAGTTCGTTGCGTACGGCAGGCGTTGGGCGCCCGGCTTCTTTGACTCCATCATGGGGATGTGTCACAAAGTTGGCTTTTCTCCAGACATCGTGCAGGAGACTGCCGAAATGTTCACCGCTAGCGCACTCGTCGGGGCCGAACTAGGAGTCGCTATAATGCCTCGTTCCGTGGTGTTGGCGCAGACCGCCGGCGTTGTTTTCAAGCTCATTCCAAAGTCGGTGGGAGTTTCAGAAATTGCCGTAGCCACCGCGAAAGGCAATGCCAGCCCACTCGTCCGATCCTTTGTGCGTTTCACGAGCCGATTCCAAAAATTGGCACTCTGAGACGACTAGCTATAGCTAGGCTGCCTCCGCAAACTTCGAGGAAGTCTGGCGCGCTAGCTGTCAGCGCTTTGCCTCTACGGTATGCCGGCGTCTAGACTACAGCGTTGTCGCTGTGTCGGTATGTCGCTGATAAGTCACCACATTGTCCTTCTGCCGAGGTGTGAAGTACGCGTCCTCACCCTCATTGCTGAGGGCGATCGTTTCGCGAACATGGATATGGGCCTTTTCTGTGTAGCGTTCTTCCGGGTGGAACATCTACCTTACGACCGTAAGTTCTCATAGATTAGGTACTTCCGGCCGCTGGCCTAGTACTTTCTCGACGATGTTCTATTGCTCTCAGGTGTATAGGTTATATAATTGATGAGAACCCAGTGGGTATAAACCCAAGGTCTAAGTGTAATAACGTTCGGAGGATATGGATGACAAAAAAACTTTTAACAACTTTCGCGCTCGGCTTGACAGCAACGCTGCCATGTCTATACGCAGATACGCTAGTACCACCCGGCACGCCTTTTGACCCGGCCACCCCAACCACTCTTACCGGTGCCACACAGTTGGCGACTACCGGCGTGGAAACGGTCAATTTTGGGAACACCGTTAACCCACTTTCCGCAACCGTGACCGAGACCGTCTACCGAGACGGTACCAACTTGGCTTGTCCTGCAGGCGGTTGCCTTGACTTCGTATTCCAGTTCTCGGACACCACGAAACCGACTCAAAGGTTCCCGGGGATTCTGGAACGGCTAACTGCTGCCTCCTTTACCGGATTTTTGACCGACTATGGATATGTGGCTAACACTGGAAAAGACGGTACAACCACTGCGGATATTGCACCGCAGTTTTTTGGACGTAGTGGCGCTCCCGGGGACGTAGTTAATTTCGGCTTCGAGAATAAGAACGTGCAACCCGGCCAGACCACTGACCTCCTGGTAGTTAAGACTGATGCCGTGAACTTCAGCACGCAAGGATCAATCGGTGTCCAAGACGGAACAGCGGGCAGTGCCAATGGTTTCTCGTTCTCGCCTGCTGCATCGAGCGTTCCGGAGCCCATCAGCATGGGTCTTTTCGGTGGCGGTCTGGCATTTCTTGGAATTGCGCGTTGGCGCAAAGCTAAGAAAGCTTAGTAGAACAGCTGGGTTCGTAATTTAGTCTTGAAAACCCTCGGCGGCTTCGGCTGCCGGGGGTTTTCTGTTTAGCGAATACCTCTTTCCGGATATTCCGCGAGGAGGCGGCAGCCTTCGATGTCTATGAGCTGGCTGGGAGCGGGATGCATGTTAATGGGCCAGATTAATCGGCGACGATCAGTTCACCGGGGAGGATAGGCCGCGTCCGGGGCAGAAGGCCCAGTGCCGCCGCGACGCCTGTTGCGATTAGCGCGAGGAGGAAGGCAATGAATTTGATGATGTCGCCAGAGTGACCGCGCGGCACAAGCTTCCAGAGCGCCAGTAGCAGCGCCTGAGCAAATGTAACGCTCCAGACTGTTCCATAGAAGTAACGGCGCTCAGTTCCCTCCCCTCGCGTGGAGCTTTTCGCTCGCGGCAGCAAACCTGCCACACTCAATGCGAGGATCGTGAGCAGGACGGGGGCATAGCCGTACCAATAGATCTGTTGGAGATACCACCTGTCCCTCACGACAGCGATTAAAAGGCCGAGGAAGTTCAAGAGCGTGAAGCTGAGCAATGCATTCCAGGCGAAGGTATAGCAGACGCGTCGATAGAGCGGGTTGGGTTTGTCCTCCGAGAAGCGGAGTATGTAAGGACGAGGCTCTACGCCAGGCAATTGCCCAAACAGCCCCGCCGTTCCAGTGGCAACTAAGACGGCAAGCAGCCACAAAATATTCTGGCGACTAGGGCCATATGCAAACAGATTGAAAGTGAGCGGGCCGGGCGCCAGAAAGAAGACCCAGATCCAGATAGGCCAGTGCGCCGCGCGATAGATGACCTTATTGCGCTGACGAATTTTTCGCTCGTGAGCATATTCGACCTTGATCGCGTAAGCCATTCCTGGAACTGATCGTACTATTGTTGGGCGCGCCAGCCAATGTTTGAAGTAGAGGTGTGTCATTGGGCACCGGAGAAGTCGGCGGCACCGACGCAAACTTTGGTTTTTGGCGCGCCGGGCAGTTTGTGTGCCGCAGCATGCGATACGGAACCGGGTACGGTTTCAGTCCACGCCGCGTAGACACGATTTTTGTAAGCAGTGATAGACGTGTAGTCTCCGAGGAAGGCTTTCTGGGCGTACCAAGCGTTTCCCGTCCAAGCGTAATTTCGAAAGGTTTGTCCACCGTCTACGGATCGAGCGAGCGTGACGCATAGTTTCAAATTGGCGGGATCGGCTCGCCGGTCGTAAAAAACAACGTAAATGTCGCCAGTGACCGGATCGACTGTCATGGACTGGAAGAATTGGTCGGCGCCATTGTGGATGGGATCGTCGTTGACGCGCGCTGGGGGCGACCAGGTGCGCCCGCTATCGCTGGAGAACGAGAGGAAGACGTCAACGTCGCCATTGCGGTAGTCGCTCCAAGTGATGTAGAGGCGCGGAGGAACACGGTCGGGCCGACTATCTAGAGCGATCTGGCCGAAGCCGTCGGCACGAGCGACGCCGGGCAGGTCGCCGAAATAGGGAGGCGCGGTATCGAGAATGGGCCGGGGATGACTGAAGCTTTGGCCGCCGTCGTGAGATTCGGTGAATACGATGGTGTTTCCGTCTGACCAAATCGCATAAAGGGTGCCATCCGGGGCGACCGTTTGCATGAATCCTCCAAGGGCACCATTGTCGTCGCGCGGCAACCCGGCATGGGTGTCTATACGGATAGGGACAGACCAGGTTTGGCCCGCATCAGCCGAGCGGGAAAACAGCATCACGGATTTGTCAAGCTGCCACTCAACCCAGCCGACGTAGAGATTCCCGGCATAGGGGCTTTTCGGACCATTGTCGGCGAAGATTCGGGGCTCATCTTCAAACTGGATATCGCGTTCGTGGCCGGTGGGAAAGACACGGACGGGGACGCCTTTTTCCCAGGTCTTGCCACCATCCAGCGAGCGGCGAACGAAGATGCCATTACGGCTAACATTGTGGGCCCAGTAAGAAGGTGTTCCGAGTTGGTCAAAGACGAGATAACACCAGAAGACGCGGCTCTGGTTGTCGAAGGTGGTTGTGACATCACCCATGACGCGCCAGTCAGGAAGCACCGTTCCTCCGGCTACGGTGAAAGTTCGACCGGCGTTCGTGGAATAGGCTGCTGCTCCGGACCCCTGTACGCCGGCGCCGCCCTGATACACAACGACGAGTTGTTCAGGATGGCTGGGATTCAGCGCGATGCCGGGCTCAGTGAAATGGCCGGCAGACCCGGACACGGCGACCACCGCAGACTGGGGCGCCGGCGGGAGAGGAATTTGGGCGGGTGCGACGGTAGCGATGAGGAGCCAAACGGCGGCGATTCGTGGTGAGCTCATGTGCGGAAGCATTGATTATAAAGATTTTCGCTGTAGCGGCGTGTGCAGGCACACGGAGAGTTCGGTGCGAGCCCGACGATCAAGATTAGAGCGCGATCAGGCGGCTTGTTGGCGCGCCCGAATGCGCTCGAAGCGGTTGGGAATGCGTGTTTCGGTTGTTTCGATGTTCATGGTGAGCACTTCCTGGTGTTCGGCTTTGGCTTCAGCGAGCCAAACCTGGAATTTGTGTAGTTCCGCTTGGCGATTTTCATTGTTTTGGCGAATGGTTTGGTTGCTTTCTCTGCGCGCTGCATCGGCCGCTAGGCGCTTTTGCGATTCGAAGCCAATTTCGACTTTTCTTTTTTCCGCTCTTAGCTTTAGTAGGTCGTTCAGGCATTTGCTGAAAGCGCGTTCGTTGACGGTTTGATAGCGGATGTAGAGCGCGAGCGAGCGTTCCTTCTCACGCTCGGGCTTACGGGATTCGAGCACCGCGGTTTGGTATTTGAGGGCGCGTCCGAGGAGAAATTGATGCTGCGCCATTCTCTCGACGAGGATGTTTTCGGTAGCGGTCATGGGTTTGTGCTCGTGCACGAATTCGCAATGCAGCAGTTCAAACTCGCGCGGATCTTCGAACGAGAGGATACGGAATTCGCCTGTGAAGCCGTGGCGGATGTGGTTTGCGGATGAGGCGGCTTTACCCGCCGGTGTTTTTCGACCCGTCGAGTGTTGCGCATTGGCTTTGTTGGCGGCGACTTGGGCTTCGGTTGACATAGGATGGTGCTCCCGGAAAATAAAAAAGCCCGGATGCGCAACCGCACCGGGCGTTGTTTTGAAGCTTTGCTGCTTCAGAAAAGAGTATAACATACCCGCACCAAACGATTCCCGCTATCTTATAGAAATCAAAGCAAATAGAGCTCGTGACTGGGTGTCCGTGACTAGGCGATAAGCTCCGTAGGGCGGTGGTGGTGAGAGTGCGTCGATCAGCCTTCCGCTTCCCCGAGCGATCAGCAATGTATTGCTGAGAACTTGGCGCGGAAAACTCACTTGGCTTTCAGCGTAAACATGGATGCCTGATTCACTGAGCGTCTGCTATGAAAACCTGGCCGAACTGCTGGGGTCCGATCGGGAGCCGATTAGCGTAATTCAGCGCGCGGAAGAACATCGCTCCTATTGGCGCCCGAGCACGCCGCGGGTGATTCTTCTGGCCGAATCGCACGTCTACACCCATAAGGACGAACTACTTCGCAACGTGAGGCTGTCGCCGCCATTACCCGGTGAACTGCCAACTGGGTTCGTGCGCTTGGTCTATTGTCTCGGATATGGGGAAGATCAGGCGCTGTGCGGCCCTGCCCCGCTCGGACGCAACGGCGGAACACCTCAGTTCTGGAAGATTTTTTTGAGTTGCCTCAAACCCATTACTCGGAATGAGGACTTTGCGGTCGTGCAAGCGACAAAAACTCCTTTCCGTGAGCGCATTGCAAATAAGATCTCCATTCTCGACCAGTTGAGGGCCTCTGGCGTATGGCTGCTCGATGCCAGTATTGCCGCTTTGTATACTCCGGGCCGTCCTAAGCCGGCTGCTCAAGTAGTCCATAGCGTGCTGCAGGAGAGCTGGGATAGCTACATTCGCTCTGTGATTGCAGAGGCGGCGCCAGAGGCGATCCTGTGTATCGGTCTCGGGGTCGGGCGATCCTTGGCTTTTCGGTTGAACCAGCTCGGAACACCTTGGGCTGCGGTGCCTCAGCCGCAGGCCCGGCTATCGTCAGCGGCACATTTCCGAATTTTCGAGACGTATCGCCGTGTCTGCGCCGATCCAGCCCAGATTCGTTTTGTTCCGAATGCTTGGGATTGGATGCTCAGTCCGTCGTTGCGGGAATCTAGCGCGGTTCCCTTGAATGAACTCGCCGCGGGGTAATCAAATGGAACTTGAAAGAATCACTGACGAGAAGCAAATCCACCAAGCATACCGAAAGCTTGTGGTTACTTTGCGCGAGGGCTCGAAGTCATACCAAAGCAAATCGGGTATCACGGTGGAAACGTCGTGAGGGACAGCCTGAGTTTAGAAGAAGATTACTGAAAGTCTATGGGCATCACTGCGCCATTTGCAACTGTAGCTGTGTGGATGTTTCGGGAGCCGCGCACATCCGTCCGTACCGCAATGGCGAAGCAAACCACATTCAGAATGGGCTGCTACTTCGCGGAGACCTCCACACGCTGTTTGACCTTGGAAAAATTGGGATCGATCCAAGCAACTTCAGAATCGTCGTTTCCGGTGAACTGAAAGGCACAGCATATGCAAAGCTGCAGGGGGAAAAGATACGCTTGCCTAGAAACCGGGCGCATCGACCAAATAAGCAGGTGTTGATGGAGCATTTGCGCTTCTCGAATTTAATCTAAGGCTCGGGGAGTTGGAATGGTTCCCGTGTCTATAGGGATCCAGCTGGCGTCCATGGCAAATAGCCAGGCAGTGGCTATGATGATCCAAAGAAGAATTCCTTGCGCCATAAGGGGTCACCTATTTTGTGCGAGTACTGTGATAGCAGTTCCGATCAGGCGACTCTTTAAGTAGCTGGCGGCCCGTTGACAAGAGCGACTATCCTCTTATTCAGGGACTTCACCTACAGATGACGGAAGAGCTTTTCAGGAGTAATCTGAACGGAGAGATTAGCCCGTCTGCACGGCCATTTGCGGGGGCAGAGTTCCTGCGGCGGCGAGCAAAGTCTCGCGTGAGGCTTCTAAGGAAACAGGCGCGGCCAAAGCACGGGCTCGGGCACGGCAGTATTGACGCGGGGAACAGCCCATCTCCCTCTTGAAGGCGAATCCGAAAGCGCTTTCGGATTCATAGCCGAGTGACAGAGCGATTGCCGAAACAGAATCGGGTGAATTTACCAGACGGTCCCCTGCGCGGAGCATCCGCCAGTGAGTCAGGTACTCCATGGCAGAAGTCCCCACCTTCTCCTTGAATCGGAGCGCGAAGGTTGATCGCGACATGCCGGCACGTTCGGCCAGCTCCTGTAATGTCCACCTATAGCCAGGATTCTCGTGCATTGCCGTTATCGCTGCGCTCATCGGTTTGTCGGCAAGCGCGAAGAGCCATCCCACGCCGCCCGTCACCTTGTCCGCCATGTACAGACGCAGCACCTCGATCAGCATCATCTGCGCGAGATGTTCTCCCAGCAGGAAACCCCCTGGGTGTGGCTCGCGAATCACCTTCATCATGCGCTCCAGATACCACCGCATGGCCGCCCGGTCCGAATCATTCCGGATGTGCACGATAGGCGGCAGCACTCCTAACAGGATGCTGACGTGATCTCCGGCAAAGGTGAATAATGCACTGAGAACCAGGCAAGCCCCACCACCTTTCCAGGAGAGGATGCGCCCGTTCAGAGGCGCCGTAATGACGGCCATGATGTCGACGGGAGTTACCATTAGATCGCTCGCTAGGCGGAACGCCCGCCCATGCGGCAGCACCACGAAGTCCCCCGTTTCAAGGCGAACAGCGTCGTCAACGCCTTCCATCGACAACCAGCACTGGCCGGAAACCAGGGCAAAGCACCTGAAGACTTTATCCTGCTCAAACTGGATGGACCAGTCTCCACCCGCATCGATGCCGCCAGACATATACCCGCGAGGCTTGACTAGCGAAAGAACATCTGAAAGTGGATCAGCGGCTATACCGGACGATCTCGATATTAATAAGGACTCCATAGCCTAGATTGTATTAACTCCATCTCCTAACGTGGATGAGGGAGATTTGCGGATGGTTGTTTTCGTAACTGGCGCGACAGGATTTATTGGATTTGCGATCGTCAAAGAACTAATCGGCGCAGGCCATCAAGTAACAGGACTTGCACGTTCGAAGGCCTCTGGCAAAAAGTTGACCGATGCCGGTGCACGAGTGCACCTAGGTTCCGTAGAAGACCTCGATTCTCTGCGCCGTGCAGCAGCGGCTGCTGACGGCGCCATTCACACTGCCTTCTACCACAAGATCTCGCACATGCCTCTCGGAACGCGAGTTCGCGTGTTGTTGGGCGGGGCTCCAGGTGGAATCGTCCAAAGGTTCATGGGGGCAGCCGTCGAAACCGACCGGCGCACGGTGGAGACGATCGGTCAATCGCTACCCGGAACGGGTAGCCCCTTGGTGGTCGCCTTCGCCACTCTGGCCATGAAACAAGGACGACTCGCGACGGAGGAAGAAGCGTACGACCCCAGCTTCTTCGGAGCTCCCCGCGCCAGGACGGAAGATATGCTGCAGGATTTGGCTTTGCGCGGCATTCGCACGTCAGCGATCCGCCTTTCACCGATCGTTCATGGTGCCGGCGACCACGGGTTTGCTCCGCAACTGATCCAGATTGCGCGGAAGAAGCAGGAATCGGCGTATGTGGGTGACGGTCGCAACCGATGGCCTTCGGTGCACCGGCTTGATGCTGCCCGTCTCTTCCGCTTGGCACTCGAGAACGGACCCGCGGGAGGAACCTATCATGGTGTCGCTGAGGAAGGCATCCCGTTCCGGGACATTGCCGGCCTGATTGGACGGCGTCTGAACGTACCCGTCGTCAGCAAGTCTGCCGCAAAGGCAGCCAAGCAGTTCAGCTTTCTCGCGCCGTTCATTTCGATGGATAACCCCACGTCCAGCAAGTTGACCCAAGAACGCCTGGGCTGGAAGCCCACACAGCCGGGCTTACTTGCCGATCTCGATCAGGCAGATTACTTCAAAGCCTGAGCAGACTACCAGCACTTTAGCAGGATGCGGCAATGTAGGTAGCTTTAGGTCCATACGGGTCGGCGCAGCTGACTAGCTCGGTTGAACACGTTAATATGTGCTACACCTAAACACGTGAACGTTCGAAGTAATGTCACCCTAAGCCTCCCAGAGAACCTGCTGCGGCGTTTTCGTGTTTATGCTGCTTCGAGAAAAACGAGTCCATGACCGCTCTCATGACAAGCGCAATTAGGGGGCTGATTGAGCAAGACGAGCAGACATCGCAGGCGAAGCACCGGTTCCTTCAGCGCATTCAAAACGCTCCCGATAGGGGCACTGCAGGTGCGATTCACTGGACTCGCGACGAAGTGCATGAGCGTTGAATTCATTGACACCAACATCTTGGTTTACGCTCACGAGAGAGCAGCGGGCCGGAAATATGAGCAATCGTGGAGATTGCTAACTCGCTTGTTTGAAGAAGGCACTGGCGCCTTAAGCATTCAAATTCTTTCGGAGTTTTACGCTGTCGCAACCAAAAAGCTCCACATGGCGGCCGTTGAAGCCGAGGAAGTGATCGACGACTTGCGTAGCTGGACCATTCATCGCCCGGCGCATGCTGACCTTCTTCAGGCATCCCGCTTGTGTCAACGATTCAAGATTCAGTGGTGGGACGCATTGATTGTAAACAGCGCCGTAGAGCTCGGTTGTTCCACGCTCTGGAGCGAGGATTTGAGCAGCAAGCAATTCTTCGGCAGTGTGATCGTCAGAAATCCATTCGCGTAGGGTCTTTACGTGCCGACTTCGCAGGCCGTGATCGGTGCGGCGAAGGAGGGCAAACGCAGGAGCAGGAGCAGCGGCGCCCGGCACTCCCGATGCGCGTTACTGCACGACGAGGTAGCGTGCCGCAGGCTTGCCGGTTTGTGAAGCTTCGAAGATCGTCGAACTTGCAACATCATAGTTGGCAAGAAGCTGCAGATTGTCTACGGACGGTAAGGTAGTCTTCTCGCCCAAATCCAAACCTCTCAGCGAGGCGTCCACGCAATCTTCAGCTGTCATTACAATCTCCGGAGGAAGACTTGAAAGCGGAATGCCGCCAACCTCCCAAATTTCCGATACGGTTGCTGCAAGGGCAACCAACTGGACGATGATCTTGCTACCGGCAAGTTCTTCCTAGAGTCCTCGCGTGAGGTTGAGAACGAAGGCCTTCGTGCCGCTATAAATGCTGTTACCGGGATAGCTATGGAAGCCAACCACTGAACCGATGTTCACAATTGAACCTCGATCGCGGTCTTTGAAGCCGGGCAACACTGCCAGTGTCAGGCGAGAAAGCGCGGTGACGTTGAGATGGATCATGGCCTCGATATCGCTCCATTTGGAATCCGAAAGAGCTCCGGCCTTGTTCGTCCCAGCGTTGTTTACAAGTAACGTCACCGAAATGTCGCTTCCAACCGCTTGTGCGACCTTCTCGAGCTCCCCTGCATTGCCAAGGTCGGCGACGATCGTCTGGACGGCCACTCCGTACTGCTGTTTTAAGTTGTTTGCCACTGCTTCCAGCCGGTCAGCGCGCCGGGCGACAAGAGTCAGGTCGTAGCCCCTCCGGGCCAATCGATCGGCATAGATCTTCCTGATACCTGACGATGCTCCCGTGACCACTGCCGTTCCCATGTTTGTGCCTTTTGTTTGTTTGGTCATAATACTTCTCCTTTTCGTTCATCGTTCGCGGGTCGACCCTTAGCGGGTCCTGCGCCTTAATCAGGGAGGGCAGCGCAGCGTCAAACCTTACGTGCATAAGGCTTGACTTGCCAGGCATGATGCAGATAAGGAATAACGTCAAAGGGAACTCCTCGTACGAGAGAAGTTGTCGAATGGAAGTGGAGATAGTTTGCGATATCCGGCTTCTGAGAC
>CAXUCT010000120.1:0-11361 GCA_964249415.1 uncultured Bryobacteraceae bacterium
GACAAGGAGCAAAGGGGACGCAGATCGACTTCTCGGAAGTGAAAGACGGCCCGAGTAAGTCATCGTCATCACCGCGCGGAGATAAAGGTCAGAATACTCCCGAACGAGCCAAGATCTCCGAAGAACGGCGGCTGATCCACCGTGTCTACACGGTGTTAAATGCCAAGCAAATCGATGGAGTTCCGACAGCGCAAGCCAAAGAGCACTCACCTTTCGAAGCTATCCATGCCGGAGAACAGATTCTTAAGCATTCAGGGGCGAAGATCGTACACGATCAGCCGGACCGAGCCTTCTACAGCCGCGCTGAAGACAGCATTCATTTACCGCCTAAAGATAGTTTTAGAGGAGCCGCGGCCTACTATGGAACGTCTCTTCATGAGCTGTCACATTGGTCTGGTCATCCTTCTCGATTGAACCGTCCGACACTGACTGAGACATACCGGTTCGGAGACGTCAATTACGCGAAAGAAGAGCTGCGAGCCGAGTTGGCCAGCGTCTTTATGGCTGCGGAACGTGGTATCCCACACGATCCGGCACAACATGCAGCATACGTTGGCTCCTGGATAAAATCACTGAAAGAAGATAAGAATGAGATTTTCCGGGCGGCTCATGACGCGTCTGCGGCAGCGGACTTCCTACTAGCCCTGGAACGAGATCGTTCCATTGCCGAAGAATCTTTGCAGGCGGCCCCCACACGTCAAGGGGACGGCAGTGGCCTCGCAACCGTCTCTGAACTTGAACAAGAGGCCGCCAAACTCAACCGGGATCGCGAAGTAATCGATGATGGTCCACTCCGGGATGCTTCGAACGAGGCTTCAGGGACGAAAGAGCCAGGCGCTTCCGCAGGGAGCTCGGGAAAACCCTTCGCTAGCGAGTGTGCACTGACGAGAGCGGCGCTCGGAAACGATGCCAAGACTTACGAAGCGCAGATCGAGAGTGGCACGTACAGAGGCCAAATCATTGGGGAGACGGACACCTACGTTGTACAGCGGGTTTCGTCCCGGTCCGCTGTCGCCCACGTGAAAGATTCTCTCGACCGGCAGCCGGTAGCCGGAGAAAGCGTCTTCATCAATTATTCAAACGGCAGCGCCTTGGTTCGCGATTTCCAGCAAAGAACTCGTGAGCGCGAGTTGGCCCGTTGATTGACCGCTCTAGAAACAAAGGTGGTTCTGGGGCGGCGTCCCCGGTTTCTGGCTAACCGAATGCGGGGTCCAAGCTCCTAGCCAATGAAAGAAAAAGAACTCTACCGCAAACCTACGCCGCCTGGATATCTTGGCGGCTATAACTGGCGCGCAACCGCAGTTGGGCTCCTCTCCCTTGTCCTCGTGAGCTTCATCGCTACGGAGTACATAGCCGCGAGATTCCACTATCAGGCAGCACTCGGCGAACCGCTGATCCGAAGCCACCGCATAGCTCTGTATGAGCCTTTTGCATGGACGATATGGGGCTGGAAACATGCGACCGCGACCGATATGCGCATCCGCCGCCCCTTCTTCGAAGGAGAAATGATTGTCGTATTTGGGAGTTTTCTCTGTGTGGGCATCTTTTATCTCGTCACAAATCGCAGCGCCCGCAGACTCTCAGCCAATGCCGACGACCTGCACGGATCAGCCCGTTGGGCAGATTCCAACGATGTCAAGGATACCGGTCTTATGGATGGCCGACACGGGGTATACGTAGGTGGCTGGTGCCGGCAGGTTCATCGCGGCTTCACTATCTACGACACAACGGGCCCGAGCACGTACTGGCGTTTGCACCCACGCGCTCCGGCAAAGGCGTCGGCCTTGTCATTCCCACACTCCTGGTGTGGGAAGAATCGGTCATCGTGTACGACATCAAAGGCGAGAACTGGGCCAAAACTGCTGGCTTTAGAACGCAGCTTGGAACCCGCTGCTTCAAGTTCTCGCCGGTAGAAGAGAACGCGAGTTCCCGGTTCAATCCACTGGGGGAAGTGCGGCTGTTTACCCCGCGCGACGTTTCCGACGCGCAAAATATCGCCAATATGATCGTCCGAACCGGTGAAGATAGTCCGCAGGAACGTTACTGGCAGGATGCCGCTTCCTCCATAGCGGCCGGGATGATTCTGCATGTCTGCTATGAGAAGGCTCTGAGCGGGCGAGTTGCCTGCTTGGCAGATCTAGCGCATGTCTTCACCCGACCAGGAGCTTCCTTTCGCGAAACGCTGGAGGAACTGATGAACTTCGAGCATGATCCCGGATTCGAGCATGAGTGGCGTATGCCCACTGGAGAGCGCACGACCACACATCCGGTCGTGAGAGAGAAAGTCCAGGAAATGCTCGATAAAGAGGACAAGGATTTCGGCGGGGTTCTTTCGACCGCAAAAACTGCGCTCACGCTGTACAGCGATCCGTTGGTCGCCAACAACACCTCGGCAAGCGATTTCTCGATCGATGATCTGGTAAATCACGAACGGCCTATATCGCTTTACCTGGTAGTTCCTCCCAGCGACAAGATCCGACTTCGTCCATTGATCCGCCTGATCTTCACCATGACAGTGAATCGCCTGACGGAGCGGATGGTCTTTGAAGGAGCAGAACAAAAGACAAATCGCCATCGTCTTCTCTTTCTGATCGATGAGTTTCCAAGCCTGAACCGCATGGAGATTTTCGCGGACGCCCTTTCGTATATGGCAGGGTACGGATTGAAAGCCTATCTCATCACTCAAGATATTCGGCAGATCGTCGACGCCTACGGCCACAACGAGAGCATTGTTTCCAATTGCCACGTGCGCATCGCATACGCGCCGAACCAACAGGAAACCGCTGAGCTGCTGAGCAAGATGACTGGCGTTACGACGGTACCGAAAGCCAGCTACAACTTCAGCGGCTCGCGCTTCTCACCGGTCATGCAGCATGTGAACGCGAGTGTGGATTACATCGAGCGACCCCTCATGACTCCGGATGAAGTCTCCCGGCTTCTCCCGCTGCAGAAGCAAGGCGAGGGCGAGACAGAGAAAATCGTCGGCCCCGGTCAGATGCTGATCTTTATCAGTGGGCACTATCCGATTCTCGGGACACAGATGCTTACTTCCTCGATCCCGTCCTGAGCGAAAGGGCCGAGCTGCCTCCTCCCGTCGAATTTGTGACCGTTGGAAACGGGGAAGTTCATCCACAGAAGGCCGTCGCGCTGGCGCGGCACCGAATCAGCAAATCAGAAGATATTCCATCCGAGTTCCCGTCGCTCACGGAGAGTGAAAGCGGGTTCCTCGAAGAAATGCAATCTAAAGGAGTGTGACTGAAATGCAGAAGAACCGAGTTGAGATCGCCGGCATGGTTGCGGCAAAACCGGAGACACGCTTTCTGCCATCCGGAACCAGGGTTGCCAACGCGCGAATCGCGGAAAACTATAGCTACCGTGATCGTGATGGCAAGCAAATCACGAACACAAATTGGCACAACCTAGTCTTCTACGACGAATTGGCCGCCATCGCCGTGACCTACGACAAGGGCGACAACCTGTTCGTGGAGGGGACAATGCAGCAGCGCAAGTTCACGCCGAAAGATGGCAGCGAGCGAACGGTGCACGAAGTAGTTGTTAGAAGCTGCCACTTGATCGCAGCCCCACGCGGCCGGCAACTTGAAGCGAGTGTCCCGTCGGCCCCGGAAGGAGTAACCGATGAAAACTGGCCTGTTAGCGCAGCTTAGGAAAAGCGATTTGCCGCGAGCGCAGCGGCTCGGAGTGCTGGTTATCGGCACCCTGCTTTTCGCGTTGATCGTCTCAGCCCTACTCGGCCTACGACTGAACGACTCGCCTTCCTTGCCGGTCGGCTTATATATGGTTACGTCTAACCAAACCGCAACACTCATGGAGTTTTGCCCTGCGGAGCCGTACGCTTCACTCGCGGTAGCGCGCGGTTACCGCGATGAAGGGAATTGTCCTGATGGCGGAGCGCCCTTACTGAAGCCGATTGCCGCCCGTTCCGGCGACATCGTTGAGCTTTCAACGCGCGGTGTTGCGGTCAACGGCAAGACACTTCCAAGTTCAACTCCCCTAAGCATCGATACGAACGGACGTCCCCTACTGCACTGGCCTTTCGGAACCTATAGGGTCCAAGCCGGATACGTCTGGGTCATTTCTTCATATAACCGCAGGAGCTTTGATTCGCGCTACTTCGGCCCGCTGTCGGTCAGCTCAATACGCGACCGTGTGCGACCTGTTCTCACGATGCATCAATGAAGTTGCCGGGCTGAGCCCTTATCATGACCGTAGTGAAAAACGAGAGTAGCCCAGAGCCGGAATCGTACGGCGCACTGTTGGGCGAGATCAAAGAGAGAATTCGGGCTGCCCAATACGCGGCACTCCGTTCCGTAAACCGGGAGTTAATCGATCTCTACTGGGATATTGGCCGACTTATCGTGGAGCGGCAGTCTGGGCAGACGTGGGGGCGAAGCGTGGTGCAGAACCTCGCGAAGGACCTGCAGATCGAATTCCCAGGAGTCTCTGGCTTCTCTGCGCCTAACTTGTACAAAATGAGACAGTTCTATGAGGCGTACCGGAGAGACGAAATATTATCACCATTGGTGAGAGAAATTAGCTGGACGAAAAATCTCGTCATTCTGGAGAGGTGCAGAGACGGCGCTGAGCGGGAGTTTTATTTAAGACGGACCCAGCAGTTCGGTTGGACCAAGAACGTGCTAATCCACCAAATTGAGAACCGTACATACGAGAAGACGCTACTGAATCAGACCAATTTTGACACCGCACTTCCGGAGCACGTTCGCAATCAGGCGAAATTGGCCGTCAAAGACGAGTACACGTTCGACTTCCTTGAACTCGCCGACGAACACAGCGAGCGGCAACTCGAGCAAGCGATCCTGGCCAAGGTGGAGCCCTTCCTTTCGGAGATGGGCGGCATGTTTTCTTTCGTCGGAAGCCAATATCGCCTGGAGGTCGGCGAAAAGGAATACTTTATTGACCGTCTCCTCTTCCACCGTCGCCTTCGATCTCTCGTAGCGGTCGAGCTGAAAATTGGGGAATTCCAGCCTGAGCACATTGGCAAAATGCAGTTTTACCTCGCCGTGCTCGATGACACTGCCCGCCTGGAAGGCGAGAATCCGGCAATTGGAATCCTCATCTGCAAATCCAAGGACAAGACAATCGTTGAATACGCCTTGAGAGAGTCCTCGAAGCCCATCGGCGTCGGGACATACAGGACTTTTTCGTCAGTCCCAGACGAACTCCGGAACGATCTCCCAGCGCCGGAACAGATTGCGAAGTTATTGGGAAAATAATCAGTTCGGGCATCCCCGATTCGACGCACCCGCACTATTGGTCTCCAAAGCCGCGTCGAGAGTGTTCAACGGCCGCAGTGCCGCGCTCGTGGGCCCGCCGCCATAAATGTTTGTTACGATGCAGGCTTACGCAAGTGCATTCCTGGGGATTATTTATTGATCGATCTCGATCTGTTTGCGGGAGCCGGGGGCTTGGCTATCGGGCTCAAACGCGCCGGATTCAGTCCTGCGGCTCTTTACGAGTGGGACAAGTACGCGTGCAGGACGCTGCGTCGAAATATCACATCAGATACACCCACACTTCGGGGTTCCGTCGAGGAAATCGATGTCGCGGCTCTAAAATGGCAAACTCCCACCAAACCTATTCGCCTGTTAGCTGCGGGAGCGCCATGCCAGCCGTTTAGCCTGGGAGGCAAGCATCTCGCCGAACAGGACGGCAGAAATCTGTTCCCCGAAATCTTTCGCGCGGTGCGCGCGCTGGAACCCAGGGCGGTGCTGCTGGAGAATGTTCGTGGCTTGGCACGGCCGTCGTTTAGACGGTACTTCGATTACATCCTCAGGCAGCTTCGGTTCCCAAGTATCAAACCCAAGCATGACGAGCTCTGGCAGGACCACAACGCCAGGATCATCGCACACGAAAGCGTATCCGGTAATCAGCCCGAGTATGAGGTATCGTGGGCTCCCATCGACGCTGCTGATTTCGGCGTACCGCAGAACCGGTTGCGCGTGTTCATTGTCGGCACGCGGCCGGATCTGCCGCTGTATGAGTTCCCGACACGTACGCATAGCAAGGAAGCGCTGTTGCACGACATGAGCAACGGAGTGTACTGGGAACGCCATCACCTGAAAAGGCCCAGAGGTGCAACCGCAGTTGCGCTCGCACGCGAAGACCGCACGTCGGCGTGGAAAACGGTTCGGGATGCGCTTCGGGACCTTCCGGAACCGGCAGATACTCAAGAGAAAGCAATCATGAACCACTGGACGGTACTTGGAGCCCGGGCGTACGTCGGGCACGCGGGGAGCAGGCTCGACTGGCCCTCGAAGACGATTAAGGCAGGTGTTCACGGCGTGCCCGGCGGAGAGAACGTACTCGTCGATGACGATGGCGCGTTGCGGTATTACACCCTTCGAGAAACCGCTCGCCTGCAGACGTTTCCCGACGAGCATCATTTCGAAGGCGCGCGCCTGCACGTAACACGGCAGATCGGCAACGCCGTTCCGTGCGACCTGGCGGAAGCTGTGGCTGCTCCGCTATTTAAGATCCTACGCAGGAAGGAACGGGTACGATGAGCAGCACCGAACGAGAGTTCAATCTCCAGCCAACCCCACGCATCCTGCCGATGCTGGGAGAAATCAAGCTTCCGGAGTGGCGGTGCGTTGCAGAACTCGTCGATAATTCTGTGGACGGATTTCTCGCCATCCGGCGCGCGGGCGCCGACACTACCGCCGCGGAGATCCACATCAATATTCCGTTGATCGATGCGACATCGGCGAAGTTGAGTGTGCGCGATAACGGTCCGGGGATGACCGCCGACACGCTAGAAAAAGCGGTGACCGCCGGGTGGACGGGAAACGATCCCATCAACAATCTCGGCATGTTCGGCATGGGATTCAACATCGCCACAGCGCGCCTGGGGACCATGACCACGGTCTGGACGACAAGAAAAGGGGACGCTGAATGGGTGGGGCTCCAGATCGATTTCGAGCGCCTCTTGCAACAGCGGCATTTCCGCACTCCGATGCTGACCCGCCCCAAGCTTGACCCCAATGAAAGCGGTACTGAAGTGACGGTCGAGCGAATCAAGCCCGAGCAGCGCCTGTTTTTCGCGAAGACCGCGAACCGGACCAAAGTCTCCCGCGAACTGTCCCGTACGTACAGCGCAATGCTCCGCCCCAACGGCGTCCCAATTACATTCCGCCTTTTTCTTAACGGCACCCTTGTGCGCGGTCGCAACCATTGCATCTGGGGCGGTGAGGGCAACGCGAACCGGGAGGTTACGACTTCGCGCTTCGGCATCGTGAATGCGTATCAGCCTATCGACGTGAACCTGGCTGACCGTCCGTTTTGCACTGCCTGCTGGCAGTGGCTTCCATTTCAGGAACAGAACTGTCCGATGTGCGACTCACCGACGAATGTGACGATCCGGTCCCGCCGCGTGCGGGGCTGGCTGGGATTACAGCGCTTCCTCCATGATTCCGAATACGGCATCGATTTCCTTAGAAACGGTCGTAAGATCGAACTGTCGTCGACGGACCTTTTTGACTGGAACGATGGTGAGAAAGTCGAACGCGAGTACCCGATTGACGATCCTCGCCACCGTGGTCGCATAGTGGGCGAGATCCACGTCGACCACTGCCGGGTCAACTACACAAAGGACCGGTTTGATCGCAACGATCCTTCATGGGACGAGATGGTCAAGATCCTCCGGGGAGAGGGGCCGCTTCGTCCCGACAAGGCTGCCGATCTCGGCAGCGGACAGAACAATACACCGCTCTTCCTGCTTTTCCAGGCATTTCGCCGATCGAGCCCGAAGCCGAAAGTCGCCGGCTGCTATGCCAAGCTTCTCGTAGTTAAGGACAATGTCCAGGCCGAGGAGATGGCGAGGAAATTCTATGACGGCGTTGGGGAATTTCAGCCGGACACAAAGTGGTACGAACTCGTTGAAGAGGAAGATCGAAAGCTGCTTAGGGAGGATTCTGAGGGTCCCGGAGGCGGAGATGACCCGATCATTGATGATATTACCGGGCCAGCCCCAGGCCCGCAAGCACCAGCCCCAGCGCCAGCTCCGACAATCGTCCGTACGCCCATCGCATCACTAAGCCGCGAGTTTCTGAGTGATGAAACAGGACTGCGATGGAATGTGGTCGCCAGCCGCGCCGAACGTCGCGACCCACTCCTGGTAAACGGCCAGCCATGGGTGTTGAAATACGACAGTACAGGAGTTTTCCAGTTCGTCGTCGATGTGCAGCACGTAATTTTCCAATCTGCGACGATGACCCCGCGCGACGCGCTGCTGAGCGAGCTTGCCGCCCAGGCATTGGATACGCAGCGAAGCCGGGCTGATGCACGGCCCTATGGAGTCGTACTAGCGGGTCTGCGGTCGCGGTACGCAGGTGAGTCCAAGCTCGATCCCGTGTCCCTCGCAGGGGAGGCAATTATGACGATTAGTGGTATTGCAAGAAGCCTTCCCCAGAACGTCCAGTCCGACGACAGCCTGACAATTTTCCGCGAACTGCTAAGCACGGAACAGGAAGCCATTCTCGCCAAGATGGCGACAATCTCGGTCGCAAATCCCCAGCAAGCCATCAACGATGGACGGTTCCTGCAATTCGCGCCCCGACAGACCGTTCTCAATGTGTTTGAGCGATACCCTGAGCTATTTCTTGATGGTCGCTACTGGGACACCCCCTACGCCAGCATTGATTACGGCAGCCAGACTGAGGCGGCGAAGGCGCAAATCGTTCGATATTACACCGGTTTGCTCGCCGACGCTATTTGGCTCTCTGAGCAGGACCCCGCAGACCTTGCAGAGTTGGGCCGGGCCCGGCTTCTGCGCGCGTCCCTGGCACTCGACCTCCTTGCCACTGGGGACGATAGCGAAGAGTAAACGCTCAGATGCCTCTCTCCAGCAATGGATTTCTCGATGAGCGGCGGCTCCTGACCGGACCTTGGCAGGCATTGGAGCGTGACGTCGCCCGGCTGCTGCTCGCGAATGGGTTCGATGATGTGCGTATCGTCGGAGGCACCGGGGATAGGGGTGGCGACGTGCTTGCGACCCGCAGTAATGAGCTGTGGGTCGTCCAGTGTAAATTCACCAGCAGCACACCCCCGCCTACCTGCGCCATGGCGGAAGTGGTTGAAGCGGCGCAATATTACAGAGCACAACGCTTGATGGTGGCGACTTCGCGCCCGCCGGCCGATTCACTCATCCAGGAGAAGAATAGGTACGAACGCCTCGGATTGCGCATCGACCTCGTCGGGCCTGGCCGCCTTCTACAGACGATGGAGCGGACGCCAGAATATTCGCGCTCCCGGCGCGTTCTGCGACCATATCAGGAGGACATCAGTTCACGGTTCCGTGAAGCTCTCCTTGACACAGGAAAAGCGCAAATAGTCCTTGCCACCGGCTTAGGCAAAACCCTGATTATGGCGGAAGTGGCCGCCGATCTCCTGAGGGATCACCTGATTGCGGAAGACCGCGTTCTCGTCGTAGCCCACACCCGCGAACTCGTCGATCAACTGCATAAGAGCTTCTGGTACCAACTTCCCAAGTGGACCCCGACCCACCGACTCCCCGGAGCCGAGGAGCCAACGTTCTGGGACGGAATCACTTTCGCGACATTTCAAAGCGTCGCCAGCCGAATCGATGATCTTCCACCTTTCGGACTTGTGCTGGTGGACGAAGCGCATCATATCGGCGCGGATACTTTCCGCCAAACTATTGAAGCGCTCAATCCGAAGATGCTGGGCGGTGTTACGGCAACCCCATGGCGCGGTGATGGATACGATCTCGATGAGATTTTTGGGCAGCCGCTGGTACGGATGGGGATCGCGGAAGGGCTCCAGCAAGGCTTCCTAACTGATGTCGACTATCGCCTGCTCGCCGATAACATCGATTGGAATTACATCCAGGAGGCCTCCCGCTTCAAATATTCCCTTGGACAGCTAAATCGACGGCTGATCATTCCGACCCGGGATGATCAGGCCGCGCGCCGAACATGGGAAGTATTTAAGGAAGAGAAGCGCCGCGGTGGTCTGGTTTTCAGCCCGACCATCCTGCACGCGCAAAGCTTCTGCGGTGACCTTAGGCGTTACGGATTGCGCGCGGAAGCGATCTCTTCGGAAATGCCCCCTCGGGAACGGGAAAAGCTGATCTCGCAATTCCGTGGCGGTCAGCTCGATATGGTCGCCACAGTCGATCTGTTTAATGAAGGCGTCGATGTACCCGATGTCGATTTCATTGTTTTCTTGCGTGCCACCCATAGCAGGAGAATCTTTGTCCAGCAACTCGGCCGTGGGCTGCGCACCAGCCCTGGTAAGACCAAGACCGTTGTTATCGACTTCGTTACTGATCTCCGCCGTATAGCCGAAGTCATCGAGCTGGACCAGGCGGTCCGGGCGGGAGATGTGGAACGCCTTGGACTCGGACGTCAACTCCTCCAGTTCAGGGACATTTCAGCTGGCAGTTTCCTGCGTGAATGGATGCTCGACCAAGCATCGCTCTTCCAACGTGAGGATGATGCCACGCTTGAATTGCCGCAGCTCGATTATCCGGCACCGCCATTTCCAGGAGCAGTCCAATGAGTGTACCTGACGACGTTCGCAAACAACTCCGCGAGCAGCTCTCACGCGTAGCGGATGAACTCGGGTGGATGAGCCTGTCGATCACCGAAAAGAGAAAACTCTACGAGGACTGGACGCGCGATCCGAAATACGGCGGAACGTTGGCCCGATACATCGATAAAGGCCAGGTCAGAGTCTATCTCAAGGACACCATTCTGAAGGACTATACACGCGTTGCGGGCGCAGATCCTGCTCGGCCATTGCGACTCCTGAAGATTGCGACCGATACTCCGATTGCGCAAACGTATATCAAGCCGCATGGGCGTCGGCTCGCCGATGGACGGGTTATCTGCTGGGGGAGAGCTAGTGACTGGAAACTTGTCTTAATGGCAATGCACGAGCGTTCATCGAATGGCCAAAACGCCGTGCCCTTCGCGTCGATACTTGTCAACGCGACTGGTAAATTCGCGGAGCCTGTGGTTCGCCGAATGGTGGAAGA
The DNA here is from genome assembly GCA_964249415.1 of uncultured Bryobacteraceae bacterium. Classification (GTDB taxonomy): domain Bacteria; phylum Acidobacteriota; class Terriglobia; order Bryobacterales; family Bryobacteraceae; genus Bog-105. The sequence continues at coordinate 11,036 of CAXUCT010000120.1, forward strand.
TGCCGCCACGAAATTGAAGATACAAAAGCTTGTTTGGGTGTGACCGCGATGGACCCACTCTCACCTGAGGAGCGATCCGCGCGAATGGCGAGAGTTCGAAGCAAAGGGAATGCATCTACCGAAGCCGCTGTCGTCGCCTTATTGCGTGAAGCGTCCATTACGGGCTGGCGCCGACATCCCAAAGGCCTGCTTGGGAACCCAGACTTCTACTTCCCAAAAGCCAAACTGATGCTTTTCGTCGACGGGTGTTTCTGGCACGCCTGCCCCTCCTGCCGGCGCAACTCCCCCCAGACACGAGCGGACTTCTGGCGGGAAAAGATCGACGG
>CAXUCT010000121.1:0-11348 GCA_964249415.1 uncultured Bryobacteraceae bacterium
CTATTGGTCCGCCCTGTAGACGGTGCTACCAGCGACTACGGTTTCGATGACTCTCAACCGGTTCAAGTTGTCGTCCCAATGAAATCGAACCAGATCGGCCTTCTCACCCGGCGCAAGGCTACGCTGTCGCCTGGCGATTCTGCCTGCCCTAGCGGGGTTCACAGTAGCCATGGTGATGGAATCACGCAGGGAAAGGCGGCCCAGCCGAACGCTGTTGCCGATAGCGTGATCCATTCGCAGCGCCGACCCGGCCAGCCGTGTCGCGCCCCGCATTACAACGGCGCCGTCCGGCTGAAGCTCCACTTCCACCTGGCCCAGCGTGTAAGGCCCGGGCGTGCACATGGCCGGCATCACGGCGTCTGTCACGAGTACGGCGCGTTCCACCCCTTTAGCGCGCACGGCGGCGCGAAAAAAGGCGCTTGGAATGTGGATACCGTCTACAATGAAGCTCGCCGCCAGGCGGTCTTCCGACAACTGGTCCCAGATGTAGTTCTGCGTTTTCGGCAAGACCGCGTTCGCTGCGTTACCCAAGTGAGTGGACATCGTCGCGCCGGCATCCACAGCGGCGCGAATCTGATCCGCAGTGGCTTTAGTGTGGCCTATGCTAGCCACCACGCCAGCCCTTACGATCTCGTTTATATAAAACGGCGCCTGTTCCCACTCCGGTGAAACGGTTACCAGTCTCACGTTGCCATCTGCCGCTTCCTGCCAATACTTGAACTCCTCGACATCGGGGGGCCGGACGTGCTCGAGCGGATGTGCGCCACGCGGCCCCGTCTCCGGCGAGATGTGCGGGCCTTCCACGTGAAAAGCCTCGATCGCCCGGCCTTCAGGCAGCGTGGCACGGCTGAACGCTTCCTTGGCGGCAGCAAGATTCCGCAAGGCGGCCGCCATCTGCTCTTTCGACCCGGTGATCACAGTGGGGAACAGGCGCGTGACGCCCGTTGAAAACATCGTGCGCACGGATTGCGAAATGGAGTCGTGAGACGATGCCGGATCGTTGTAATCGACGCCGGCAAAGCCATTCACTTGCAGATCAACAAAACCCGGGCACACAAACTCGTCGATTTCGGGAGGCCGAATCAGCTCATCGACAGCTTGAATGGCGTCCTGGTAATCGATTTTGACGACCGATGAGGTCCCGGCGATTTTTCCCACAATACTCATAAGTCTGCTCCCATCCGGGCATGAATAAAACAGAAACAGTTACGCACGTTTTTTTCACAAGTAACGCACAACCCGGGATGTGTAATGCCTTTGAAAGGAGACGGATAAAACATGTTGAAAACACTTTCGGGAACGCAAGAACGGTCTAGCCATCCATCGCCGGCATGCGGTAAAACTGTTGCAGATCCGGCGCGAGTGCTTGATCGGCAGGTAATCTCGGGGGAGGTGGCTGCAGGTTCGGTGCTCGCGCGCGGCTTTCGCTCGATACTTTGCTTGTCTAGATTCGAGCGCCGACGGGTTCTGTTTCGGCAACGCCGGTAACCGGAGTCAACCAATTGAACTCGTCCGCAGTCTCACCTTTCACCACTTCGAAGTAGCGGCGCTGAATGCGTTCCGTTAATGGACCGCGGCGTCCCGAGCCGACGGTAATGCGGTCAACGGATCGAATCGGCGTTACTTCAGCCGCGGTGCCGGTGAAAAAGAGCTCGTCGGCAATGTAGAGCAATTCGCGAGGAATAATCGTTTCTACAATTGGGATGCCAAGTTGAATCGCAATCCTCACCACGGTATCCCGAGTGATTCCAGGCAAAACGGAAGCACCCAAGGGTGGAGTAAGCAGTTTGCTGTCGCGGATCACAAACAAGTTTTCGCCGGAGCCTTCGCTGACGTAGCCTGCCTCGTCCAAAGCAATGCCTTCTGCATACCCGTTCACAGCAGCTTCCATGCGAATTAACTGCGAATTCATGTAGTTCGCTCCCGCTTTTGCAAGCGCTGGTAGCGTGTTCGGAGCGATGCGGTTCCAAGAAGACACGCACACGTCCACGCCTCCCGCGATCGCCTCTTCACCTAGATATTTCCCCCACGGAAAACAGGCGATGTATGTCTCGATTGGGTTGTTCTTCGGCAACACGCCCATATCGCCGTAGCCACGCAACGCGATTGGCCGGAGATAACAGTCTTGCAGCTTGTTTTCTCGAACGACCTCAACCATGGCCGACGTCAATTCATCGACCGAATACGCGAGCTCCATCCGATATATCTTGGCGGAATCGATCAGCCGGCGGGCGTGGTCTTGAGCACGGAAGATGGCCGGCCCTTGCTCAGTTTCGTAGCAGCGGAGCCCTTCAAATACTGAACTGCCATAGCTCACCACGTGAGAAAGCACGTGAATTGTCGCTTCACTCCAGGGGATGAGGCGACCGTTGTACCAGATCTTCTCAGAGGTGGGTAACATCCTGCGATTATAGCCGAGCAATCGCTCTTTTCAGGTTCTTCGGCGAGCGCCCGCTCAGTATGCCCCGTCGCAAGTCATGACAGTCTTAAGCGTGCGCCCCAAGATGTAAAGATCCAGCCAAACGGACCAGTTGCGGACGTAGTATTCATCGAGCTGAATGCGCTGCTCATAACTTGTGTCGTTTCGACCGGACACTTGCCAAAGGCCGGTCAGGCCGGGGCGAACACTAGAGTAGGCATCGAAGCCTTTACCGTAGCGCACCACTTCGGCTGCCACGATGGGACGAGGACCTACAAAACTCATTTCACCCATCAAAACGTTCCAAAGCTGGGGGAGCTCATCGAGGCTGGTCTTCCGGAGAACTTTTCCAATCAGAGTGACGCGCGGGTCATTTCTAAGCTTATGATCGCGCTCCCATTCGCGCCGGAGTTCCGAGCTCTTGCCGAGGTAAGCGGAAAGTATCTGATCGGCCTTTGGGTGCATGGTGCGAAACTTCCAAACCTTGAAGTTTGAATTTCCGAGCCCGATCCGTACGTGCCCATAGAAGATGGGTCCTCGCGAACTGGCCCAAATGGCAAGACATATCGTCACGAACACAGGCAGCAGTGCCAAGCCTGTGATGGCGGTCACAAGCAGGTCAAGGGCGCGCTTCACAAGCTGAGGTCTGCGATGCAGCAGAGTCTGGGTGACATGCAGGCCCAGCAGGCCCCCAACTGCGCAAGGCTCCGCCCAAACAGACGAAAGTCCGTTGAGACCTGTGATCACGAGGACGTGGCTGAAGCTGGCCGCATGCTTTCTTACGATTTTTGCTATCTCGGCGCCAGTAAGTGCAGGCATGGCAATAATCGCGTGCGATATCCCACATTTGGCGGCCAGCTCGGCCGCATGTTCTGGCGTGCTTACGTGAATGCGCTTGCGGTCCAGTTCCGGCCAGGGGATAGGATCGGAATCAAGCACGGCGACTATCTTCAAGCAGGTGCTGCGAGTACACTGGAGAGCCTGCAACACCGCGCGTGCTTCCGGACCTGAACCGAACAGCACTGTGGGCGTACCCCACCACGAAAGCTTGCAACACATCCGGCGGCAAAAGGAGCGGCACGTAAAAACAAGAAAGACCGTGGCCAACCAAACGAATACAGATCTGCCGAATGCTGCCGAGGTAGTCGGTTGGCGCAAATACGTGACTTCGATTCCGAGCGCAAAGCCCACGCTGGACCCTAGAAGAATCCGCTGGCACTCGAGTGCAGGGTTCAAAGCTACTACCGGGTAAAGCCCCAGCAAGGCAAAAACAAGAAGAGTTGCCGCTCCTGGTAGAAACGGAGTAAGAGGACCGGTCCTAGAGGGATGCCAGAGATCAAGCGCAACCCCGCCCAAGGCCGCGGCAACTACGGCGATCGTGTCTGCTGCAGCCAGGCAGATACCAGTCAACCAAGCCTTCTGGGTAGCTCTGCCGATTTGCTGGGCAGCGACAGCATGGGCCGCGGCGGCGCTCACGTCAGACCTCCACCGAGCCAGTGACAAAGCCGCCCTGTTTGGTTGCGACGAGCTGGCGATACACTGCTACGGTCTTTTGAACCATGGTTTCGATACGAAAATCCTGTTCATACCTGCGTCGTGCTGAGACCGCCATGCGGGGAAGCAGCTCCGGGCAAGTGACAAGTTGTTGAATGCGGTCACGAAGCCCTACCACGTCGCCGGACGCGGTGAGGTAGCCGGTAACTCCGTCCGTAACAGCTTCGGCCACTCCACCGGTGTCGGTAGCAATTACGGGCAATCCGGCGCGCATGGCTTCGAGAATGCTCAACGGTAGGCCCTCCCATTTGGAAGCGAGAACGAAAACGTCGGCCTTCGCAAGAAGCTCATCTACATCAGCTCGTTGTCCGAGAAACTCAACTCGATCCGCGAGACCAAGAGCAACGGCCGTCTTCTCAACGTGGGGTCGCGTCGGCCCTTCACCGACGAGCATCAGTCGCCAGTTGCCTTTGACCTCGGCCAGAGCTTCAAGAAGGAGAAGGTGATCCTTTGGCGGCGCAAAGCGGGCCGCCATGAGCAGTGTGACGCAACGGCGTGTGCCTGGAAAAGCCCGGCTAGGCACGTCCGGAACTCCATTCCAAATGCGAACAAGAGTTCGCTGCTTGGTAATCGATCTCCGTATAGCCATCAAGGTATTGGCTTCGGAGACCGTGATAATCTTGCCCTCCGCTGCCGCAGCCAAGCGCTCGAGCGGAACGGAAATCCAACGTTGCAATCGCGGGATGCCGTCGGCGAAGCCCCAGGTGTGAGCTGTGAAGACGACGGGAGTCCCGGTGAGCCGTGCAGCAAATCGGGAGAGCACCCCCGCCTTCGAAGTATGCGCGTGTACGACGTCCGGCGTTTCCCGGCGTATCAAACGCGCTATTGCGAGTAAGGCTCGAAAGTCTTTGAAGGGGTGGATGGCGCGCGTAAGCTCCGGAACGAAATGAACCGCGACGCCAAGTTTCGCAGCCTCGTCGCACAAGAAGCCGTTTTCCCCGGTGGCAAGGACAGCGCTACAGCCTGACGGAAGGTGCGCCAGGAGATTCAGCACATGCACCTGTGCGCCGCCTCGCTCGGCCCGCGTGATGACGTAGAGGATTTTCATGCGCGTACCCGCGTGCGCGAAACCCCATCTGCGCGCCCGAGCGATCCCGCTGGTCTACGACGCCAGTAACGTTGGTAAAGATCCGTCCACTGGCGAGTGACAGCTTCGATCCGGTAGTTCGCCCAGCAGTGTTGCCTAGCGGCAGCGCTGAACTGGCGGCGCTGTTCCACAGGAGCTTCTTCGAGGGTTTGCATGGCAGCGGCGAGGCGGATCGGGTCGTGAGCAGGAACGAGATGCCCTGTGACCCCGTCCAGGACAATCTCGGCATTACCGCCCACATCTGTCGCCACAGTCGGCAGGCCGACCGAAGCAGCTTCGAGCAGTGCGACGGAAAGGCCTTCAAACTCCGATGACAGAACGAAGGCATCGGCGGCTTGATAGAGGTGCAAGATGTTTTCACTCGTGCCACAAAACCGTACACGCTCCGTAAGGCCTAAGCTGCTACATTTGAGCCGCAGCTCGCTTTCGAGCGGACCGGTGCCGGCGATAAGGAGGAGAGAATAGCTTCTGTCTAACCGCTGCAGCGCGCGAAATAAAGTGGGAAAGTCTTTCTGCTTCACAAGACGGGCAACGGCGAGCCAAATAAAGCGGGATTGCGCATGGAGCGAGGCGCGCGCTGCCGATCTCAACTCCGGAGAAGGAGCGAAGAAGTCCGTATCCACTCCATTGGGGATCACCTGAAACTTTCTACCCGGAACGGCCCCTACTCGCAGGTAGCGATCGTAAGCCGCGCGGCAGATGATGGTCGTGCTATCGGCAAGGAAGTCGGTGGCGCGGTATAGCAGCTCCTTGTGCCAAGTCGCTCCTCCCTTTTCGGAGGTTTCGCGCAAATTGTGAGCCGTGCAGATGAGCGTAGGGATGTGACAAAGCAGCCGGGCACAACGCGCGAAGAGATTTGCGTGAAACATATGGCTGTGCACAATGTCAGGCTTGAAGCGCTGGACCAGGGAGCGAAAGCGTAGCAGAGCGCGAAGGTCTGGAACGCCTCTCCGCATGCCCAGCGAATATACTTCAACGCCACTAATTTCTAATCGGGCCGAGTGGGCAATCGGCGCAACCAGGCAAGCGATGGCTACGGTCCAGCCTTGCGCATTCAGCTCGGCTGCGAGGCGGGCGACTTGAGTTTCGGCACCGCCGAAGGCCAAAGTCGTAATGAGGAATAGCACGCGACCGGGGCTCTGATCGCTGTATCTATTTTGGATCATCGAAGTTCTCCTGAGGTGCGCTGCAACGCGAGCATCGGGGCCGAGACCGCAATCGACTTTCAAACCCCTGCGAGGAGATAAGTGGACACACGTGCGCCCAAACATCGTTAAGGCATTTCTGAAATCCATGGAAGAAAAACTGCCGTCAGTGTCTCAGCGTCAAAGACTTAGGCCGGACTACCCCGGGGACAGTAACTAGCCTTAGAGAAAGTCTGCTGTAAAAGCAATCGAAGAAGAGATACTGCCCTCCCGCGCACCACTAGGAAGCAAGTAAGTATTACCACGGCTGGCGCAGGGTGGGTGACATACTGAAATGACGGGAATGGAAGAGAAAAACAGCGGACTACACGTCGCGATTTTGGGATTGGGCTACGTTGGTTGCGTCTCCGCCGCATGCCTGGCGGACATGGGGCACAAGGTCACGGGCATTGACCGGGACGGGAACAAGGTTTCGAACATCATGAGCGGCGTTGCGCCTTTCTTCGAGCCCGGTCTTGAAGAACTGGTCAAAGCAAACGTCGCCGCCGGACGGCTGTCGGCGAGCCAAGACATTCAAGTCATCAACGACGCAGATATTGCGCTGGTATGTGTGGGCACGCCTTCGCAAAAGAACGGCAATCTGGGGCTTGAGCAACTGGGGCGCGTTCTCGAAGAGATCGCTTCTACTCTCAGCAAGCGTTCCAAGCCTTTGATACTGGCGATCCGAAGTACCGTTTTCCCAGGCACGTGCGAAGAGTTCGTGATGCCCGTATTTCGCGCGCATCCCCAGGTTCGGGTGGTTTCTAATCCTGAATTCCTGCGAGAAGGCACGGCCATACGAGATTTCGTAGAACCGTCGCTGGTGGTGGTGGGCGGCCAGGACCAGGATGCGGTCGAGCGGGCTGCCGCCTTATACGCACCGCTTCAGGTGCCTGCTTGCAAAGTGAGTTTGCGAACGGCTGAGATGATCAAGTACGCTTGCAACGCGTTCCACGCGGTTAAGATCGCGTTCGCAAACGAGATCGGCTCCTTGAGTGCCCGGATGGAGGTGGACCCGACCGAAGTGATGGCAACGCTGTGCCAAGATACCAAGCTCAACGTCTCGCCGGCTTATCTGAAGCCTGGGTTTGCGTTTGGCGGGTCTTGTCTTCCGAAAGACTTGCGCGCGCTGACGTTTAGGTCAAATCGGGTAGATCTTCGGTTGCCGCTGCTTGAGGCGGCTATTCCGAGCAACCAGCAGCACTTACAGAGATCCATTGAGGCTGTTATGGATTTACCGCAAGCCCGCCTGGGGCTGATTGGCCTCTCATTCAAAGAGAACACGGATGACTTACGCGAAAGTCCACTGGTAAGCCTGCTCGAGTACCTGATTGGTAAAGGCCGCGAAGTTCGCGTGTTTGATCCGCACATTCAACTGGATGCGATTTACGGAAGCAATCGCAATTTCATTCTCCAGCAGATCCCGCACATAGGGCGGCTGCTGGACAGCAGCATCGACCAGACTATTGCTTGGGCAGGTCATCTGGTGATCGGTCAGAAGCTCAGTCCGGAAATGACGGCGAAGATCGCCGCTTCGGGGCTGCCGGCTACCAACCTGGTTAATTCCTCTCTTGCGTATTTGGGCGCGGCTACCGCCGTGGCTCACTGATTCAGTGCCATGTTACACCCGGTCCGGCATCTTATCGGAAGGGCGGTGCTCGCACTTACATGTCTTGCTCGCCTGTTACACGGGGCCGGAACGCGGCCGCTCCCTCCGTCCCAAGCCTCGTCTTACAAACTGGTCTTTGAAGACGAGTTCGATTCGTTTGACCTGAGTCAGGACGGATCTGGGGCGCATACCTGGTATGAGGGTGTGTGGTTCCACCACCATCACGCGCCGCTCGAGAATATTTCCGCGTCGGATTCCGTACTTTCACTCACGTGGCAATCCGGTCAGGACTCGCCCGACACCAGCATCACGACATTTTCCAAGGACAACCACGACATTCACGTTTGGCGCTATGGCTATTTCGAAGCGCGTATGAAGTGGGACGTTGCCGACGGCGCCTGGCCGGCATTTTGGCTCATCCCTGTCCAGGACGCCCAAGGATTGTCTACTTATAACGGAGTAAGAGAGTCGGGTGAAATCGATATATTCGAGGGGCAAGGCGACCGGCCACACACCTTTTACGGAACGATTCACGATTGGGTGAACGGGCGGAGCACTGCCAACCGGAACAATTACTTTGCGCTCCCGGAAGACGTTGCCTTCTCGCAATTCCATGTTTACGGAATGCTGTGGACTCCTGGCGAAGTGAGTTGGTATTTCGACAACCACTTCCTACACGCTGAGAAGACCCCCGGGATCTTGGACAAGCAGGACTTCTTTATGGTGCTCAGCATGCAGGAGGGAGTGAACTGGAAGGCGGGCGATACTTCTGGCGTCACCTCACGGGAGATGGGTCTAAATGTCGACTGGGTTCGCGTTTGGCAAAAATGAGGCCGTACCACGGCGATAAGTCGTAGCTGATTTTCGAGTTACTTTTCTGCTCAGCCGCTTTCCCTCCGCAATGCCCCAATTCTCGAAAACTTCAAGCGGCCTCGCGAGGCCGTAGCAAGCGACGATGGTTGTCGTGAGGGCGAAGACGAATCGCATCTGGACTGGTAGCTGAAACTGAGTACAGAGAAAGTAAGCGACCGGAGTCAGAATAAGTAGGTGTAGTAAGTAGACGCTATAGCTGGCGCGCGCAAGAAAGCTGCTGAGCTTGCCGGATAAGACTCTGCGAACGAGATGTGCTGAACGTCCCAGCGATACCCAGCCATCTGCGAAGAGTATCCAGGCGAAAATGCTTACCAGGATGATGTCATGCGGATCTCGTGAAAGTAGCGACAAACTCGCGGCGAAAAGAATCTTAGCAGGCCGGCAAGGCGTTGCCGAGCCGCGACCGTTGGGGAGCGGACCCGGGCTCTCCAAATAAGCACTGGCCCATACCATGCCGATAACAAACCAAAGCAGACTGAGGGGTAACGGCGAAGGCTGCACGAACGGCCGGGCTAGATGTGAGGCGTAGATGCTGGAGAAGAGCCAGATGGCGGAGGCCACCACAGAGGACAGCAGCCAACCAAACCGGAGAACGAAAAGCATCAAGAATGGAAACATCACGTAAAATTGCATTTCGAGACTGAGGCTCCAGTCCGGCAGGACCGTCGATGCATGGTAACTCGGCAACAGGCCGAATACGTAAGTTAAATGCACCAGTAGATGCGGCAGACTGAAGTGCTGGATGTTCTCAAGAGGGCGGGGAATACCGAGAAAATGGTCGGTGGCTGTGCGCCAGCGTAGAAAGGATTCACTCAGGAGATAGGCCGGAATCAGCAACAGATAATAAAGCGGACTGATTCGGAAGTACCGGCGGATATAGAAGGCCGTCCACGTGCTGAGTTGCGTCAGAGGCTCCCTTTCAGAGCGAATAAGAGAGTGATACGCCATTAGAAAGCCCGAGAGGATCATGAACCCGTCCACCGCATAGTGCGGTGATCTGAGGACGGGAAGCCTCATCCCGGTCTGCCTACAGGTATGACCTACCAAAACCCACAGGCACATCGCACCCCTGAGGCCGTCGAGCGTTGCCAGCCGGTTTTGTCCATTCATTTGCGGACCCGCGGGCAACCTGAACAGGTGGAGCATTCCATGAGGAAGAGGTGGTGGATCGCAGAAAATCTTCTTCGGTGGAGAAACGGCTGATCACGATGGCGAGGAATATGTAGGCAAGAAAATCCGCCGGCTCATTTCCGTCGCCAAACAACCCGGGAATTTCCACGCCCGCGCGCAGCAACAGGAAGAGACAGGCGAACAAGACCCATTGACCGCTCTGCCATGTGTTCCAATTGCGAAACGCGGATTTCCAGCAACCGCGAAAAAGGAAACCAACGAGGACCATCGCGGGTATAAAACCGACCAGGCCCTGCTCGGCCAAAATCCCGAGATATTCGTTGTGATAGCCGCCAACGATAGTTTTGGCTATGGAGCCCGTTAGAGAGTATGCTCCCGGGAGCATGGATACGAGATCATCATGCCAGGACCCATATCCGGAACCGAGAACAGGCTGCGCGGCGAACTTTTTGCAGGCAACGTACCATAGATCCCATCGTCCTTCGGTTAAAAGCGACATGTGTCTGAATGGCGTGTGCAAAATCCACACAGTGATTGCGATCGGCAGCGTGACCGCCAGCAACGACGCAATGAGTCGAACCGGCAACCAACGGCTTCGAAACGCATTCAGCAGCGCCAGTGCCAAGGCGCTTAATAAAAGAACTCCTAAGGGCGCTCGCGAACCTGTAAACACCGATGAGATTCCAAACAGAGTAAATCCGAGGAAGTACAGGAACCAATTCGCGCGTACAAGGCACATCCCTGCCAGGAAAGAAAACACCGAAGTAAACGGGATCGCGTTCAGAGGGATGCCGCTCCTTTCCGCCATGCCCTTGAACTCCCGCGTCAATTTATAGGTCGGCATCACGAGACCGAGGAAGCGCACATAGGTAAGGACGGTAAATGCGCCAATGACAACACCCGACAGGACGAGAGCAATGCCCAATGACCTAGCAGTCGCGAGGTGCCGCAGAGCACGGGATAAGAGTAGCGAGATGCCACATAAGACGAGCAGCTTTGCCCAGCCGGCGAGAGCCCGTGCGGGATCCGCTGCAGTCAGGGAGGAAATGAGCAAAGCGGCGCTGAGCAGGCCCAATACGCAAGCCCCCTGCACTTCCGCTGAAGTGGCCGGCGCGCTATACCAGAGCAGCGCGAGCAGGAGCGAGGCGCCGAAAATCAATGGACGCAAGAGCGCGATCGCCGCGCCCTGAGAGACGGAATAGAGCGGCCAATAAGCGCCCACTACAATCGGAATGAGAAAGGCCAACAGGCGCGAGAACAGGACCACATCCGAGTGCATCTTGGTGTCTCGACTGCCGCCATGGTTAGAGTTGCTGTTCCACATAAGAGGGCTGGTATTCCGCTACTCCTCGCAATTCGCGGTAGATTTGCTGCGTCTGACGAGCGACTTTTGGCCAGCCGCATTCTTGTAAGACCCACGCTTTGCCGGCTTCACCAAGGCGATCCAGATGCTCCGGGCCCAGCTTTATAGCTTCTCGCAGGGTCGCAAGT
>CAXUCT010000122.1:0-8886 GCA_964249415.1 uncultured Bryobacteraceae bacterium
CGCGGGCACCTTTTCAATAAGATGCGTCGTCAGGGTGTGCGACACATCAATCGGCGTTGCTTGTAGGTACAGGCCGCGCGCTCTTCGCTCCACCCAATACACGTAAGCGGAGTCGCCCGATTCCATCCAGAAGTGCAGCGCCTGCTGAATCAGCTTGGCTCGCCGAACCAGCGGCAGGGTGTAATCAATGGCGCCTTGCACAAGCTCAATCCGGGCGCACAATGTATCCAGGCTGAACAGCAGCTCGCGATATATGTCTTCGTTGTGTGCGAGGAAACTTTCCTGCCCGTGAAATCCCTGCCGGCCTTCTTGCGGAAACAGCGCGAAAAACTCTTGTGTCCGATCCCCTAGATGAATCAAGCTGCGGTCCAGTTCCGGCGTGGCAAATAGTTTCTGTCTTGAAATCGCCGAGACGTCTTTGATCAATTCCTGAATCTGCAGATTGCTGACACTCATGCCGAAATACTGGCCGGCGACATCCTCAATCTCATGCGCTTCATCGAAGACCACGGCCGAGTAGTCGGGCAGGATGGCCGAGTACGCCTGATCCCGCACTGCCAAGTCGGCAAAAAACAAGTGATGGTTCACGATGATGATGTCGCTCTCGGCGGCGCGGCGATGCATCTGGGTAATGAAGCAGCGGTCAAACTGCTTGCATTTCTGGCCGGAGCATAGGTCGCCTCGCGCGTCCAGCTTCCACCACGTGCTGCTCCCTTCCGGCAGCTCGCCGAGTTCGCTCTTATCGCCGGATTCAGTTACCTTTTCCCAATCGCGTAGTAGCTGAAAATCGCGTCGTTCATCAAAGCCCGTCAGCACCGCCTCGCGTTCGGCATCGTACAGCTTCTGGCGGCACAGATAATTCGCGCGCCCTTTCATGTAGCAGACCGACAAGGGCCGGTCGAAAAGCGACTGGAGAAAGGGCACGTCTTTGAAGTACAACTGTTCTTGCAGGTTCTTCGTGCCCGTCGAGATTACAACCCGCTTGCCCGACAAGATCGACGGAACCAGATAGGCCAGCGTCTTGCCCGTCCCTGTGCCCGCTTCCACAACCAGGTGACGTTCGTCCGCGAGCGCCGTCGCCACTGCCTCGGCCATCTCTAACTGCCCCGGGCGATATTCGTAACTCGGATGCGAGCGCGATAAGATTCCGTTCCGCGCGAAGAAACGTTTAGCCGTCAGTTCGTGAGAGCGCCGGCTTGTGGTCTCGCTTTTGGTCAGAACGTTCACTGCTCAGCCGGAAATAGATACAACATTTGAGACACCAACGGAGAAGTACTCGCGGACCTAAAAGCGGATCAGGCGTCGCAGCTGCCGTAATAGAAAACGCTGGCCAAGTTCGGGGCGTATGCTTTCGTGCCGCTCCAGCGTTTCCTTGAGTTCCGCGTCTGCTTCGGGAAGCCAGACAACAGGAATCATTACTGCCTTTTAAACAGGCCCGCTTTGACTTCCTCTCACCGAATCGCATCAGAAGGATTCTGCTCATACTTGGCAACGCGAGAGTCCAGTTCGGCCCGCTGTTCGTTCGTCAGTCCCGCTGCATCGGCCTCAAGGCTGTTCCAAAGCACGTCGAGCAACTCAAGTTTTCCCCTGCCGAAAGTTTCCCGATTTCGTTTTGTAGATTGCTCATAACCGTCAACTATGCTCGTTTGCACAAAGCTCCACTTGCAATGGAATCCTCAGTGTAGTACGCCAGTTAGCCGGTTATTCTCTAAAAGGGTGAAGGCCCGCCGGCGTTCCTGCCGTCCCCTTTTTTAAGCGCATATGGACGAAGGGATTCTCTATCTCACCGAGTTAATCGGAGTTAAGGTTTACGACCTCAAGGGCCGTCGTATCGGTACGTTGCGCGATGCGGCCCTGGTACCGCTGATTGATCCGGTTCGTCTTGATCGGTTCCTGGTGGGCGCGGGGCCCGGTTGGCTGAGCCTTCGCTATGACCAGATTCAAAGCATCGGCTCGGAAGGCATTCACCTGAATGACGAGCGCCTGACGCCTTATCACTCCGACGAGTACATGCTGCGCATGGTACGCGATCTTCTTGATCAGCAGATCATCGACGCGCAAGGGCGCAAGGTGGTACGCGTCAACGATGTCACATTTCTCAAAGAATCCGAAAACGGCCACGACGTTCTACATCTCCTCGAAGTCGACATCGGTATCCGTTCGATGTTCCGGCGCATGCTGAGAGGCATCGTTCCTTCCGCCGTCGTCCGTAGGCTGCAGCATCGGATTCCCCCGCATTCCATTCGCTGGGAATTTTGCAATATCCTCGAAGCTGATCCGCAGCGCCGGGTGCGATTGAACATTTCGAACAAGCTTCTCGAAGACATGCATCCCGCCGATCTCGCGGACATCGTAGAGAACCTTGGTCACGAAGATCGGGCAGCCATCTTCAACGCGGTCGATAACGAGACTGCTGCAGACTTACTGAGCGAGGTGGAGCCGGACATCCAAACGACCATCATAGAGTCGCTCAAAGTAGACAAAGCTGCCGACATCCTGGAAGAGATGGAACCCTCCGAGGCGGCCGACCTGCTGAATGAGCTGGAAGAAGACAGGTCCGAGCAGATCCTCCATGAGATGAAGCCTGAGGAAAAGGAAGAAGTAGAAGAGCTGCTGGATTTCCGCGACAATACGGCGGGAGGGCTGATGGATCCAGGCTACTTATCGCTACCTGAGGAGGCCACCGTGGCGGATGCCCTGGCGGAGCTCAAGAAGAGCGAAGAGGTGCTCGAAAATCTGCACACGGTGTTCCTGGTAGATCGCGAAAACCGGCTTCGCTACGCCGTACCGCTTGCGAAGCTTTTCTTCACCCCGGGCGATACGCCGCTCAAGGAACTGGCCTCCGATCCGCTGCTCTGCGTTGCCTCCGGCGAGAAGCAAGACCGGGTGGCGGAGATGTTCGATAAATACAATTTACTTACTCTCCCGGTTCTGGATGATGAGGAGCATTTAATCGGCGTCATCACCGTGGATGACGTTGTAGCGCTCTTACGCCAGGGATAGTGCAGCATAGAAGCTCGCGCTTCGATAAAATAGAGCTAGGACAGCTACATCTCAGTGGGAAGTACGGGCTCTTGTCACAGTTTGTCCGCTACATCCTGTTCCGCACCCCTAAGTCCCTATCATCTCCATGCCGCAAGCAAATGACCCCGCGTTGGGTATTAACAGCTGGTTAGAGGAAGAACTCTATCACCAGTATCAGTTCGATCGCACGAGCGTCGACCAGGGTTGGACACACCTGTTCGAGGAAGCCGGGCCAAACGGCGAAGTCACCGCTGGAGGGAATGGGGCAGCCGCCGGGAAGACCAGGAATGGCTCCCATTCGTCCGCCGCAGCCGTAGCTGAACCTGCGGTCGCCGATACTCCATACGGGCCGGCCGTGCCCCGGGAAGAGCCGCCTACAGAAGTGCCCTCCCGGCATGAGCCGCCATCCTACGTTCCTCCCGATCGGGAACCACCCTCGCCGCAGATGCCTCCGGAACGCGAGCCGCCTTCCTACCAACCTCCAGCAGGCGACCCAGCTCCCTCTGCGCCGCTTCCGCAAGAAGCCATCGTTCACTCCATGGAGAAGCCCGGTCCGGCTGCATCTCCGGGCGCCGCTGAAGTTTCCCATAGCAGCCGGGTTTCAGCCGCCCTAGAAACTACCGGCACCACCCAACCTGCCAAGCAGGACGCGAAGGAAGCGGGCACCGCCGAGCAACTGATTCCCTTACGCGGAGCAGCCGCACGCATCGCGGAAAACATGACCGCGAGCTTGGCCATTCCCGTTGCCACTTCGCAACGCCAGATCCCGGTGCGAGTGATTGAAGAGAATCGCAATCTGATCAACAAGCATCGTGCGCTGCAAGGGCGCGGTAAGCTCAGCTTCACTCATTTGATTGCGTGGGCAATAGTCAAGGCTGTGAAATCAAATCCCGCGCTGAATCACGCCTACGCGGAGAACGGCGGCGAGGCCTTCCGCGTGGTGCGCAGCCATGTCAATATCGGGCTGGCAGTGGATGTCGCGGCCAAGGACGGAACCCGTTCGTTAAAGGTTCCCAACGTGAAGAACGCGGATGCCATGAGCTTTTTGCAATTCGTGGCGGCCTACGACGATATCGTCGCGCGCGCCCGAACCAACAAACTGCAACTTGCTGATTTCGGCGGAACCACTATCTCGCTCACCAATCCCGGTACGGTTGGTACGCTTGGTTCCGTTCCGCGCTTGATGCCCGGCCAAGGCGCCATTATCGCTACCGGGGCCATTGACTATCCGGCCGAGTTCGCCGCTTCGAGCGACGAAACACGCGCCCTGCTGGGCTTGAGCAAGGTGTTAATGATCACTTGCACCTACGACCACCGCATTATCCAAGGCGCAGAATCGGGCGCCTTTCTTGCCAAGCTCACGCAACTGCTGCTCGGCGAGGAAGGCTTCTATGAGGGTATCTTCCGCGACCTCAAAATCCCTTACATGCCCGTGCGGTGGCAGATGGACCAGCAGATCACGCCTGCCCGCTACGGTGCCGTGAATACGGATGTCGCGAAAGAAGCGGCCGTCATTCAGCTCATCAACTCCTACCGCATCCGTGGTCACTTGTTGGCGAATACCAACCCCCTGGGTAGCGACCCGGCTTATCACGCGGAACTTGATCCGGCCTCCTATGGCCTCTCCATCTGGGATCTTGACCGTCCGTTTCTCGCGGGCGCTGTCAAGGCGCCCAGCGGCGCCATTGCCTCTTACATGCAGCCCTATGAGACGCTGCGCGAGATACTCGAGCGTTTGCGATCCACCTACTGCGGGTCCATCGGTGTCGAGTACATGCACATCCAGGATCCCGAGCAGAAGCAGTGGCTTCAGGACCACATGGAAGCCGACATGAACCTCTGGAAGCTGGAGGATGCCGTTCGCCAACGTATCCTCCATCGTCTTCTGCAAGCGGAAGAGTACGAGCATATCCTACAAAGCCGGTTCGTTGGTCAGAAGCGTTTCGGGCTCGAGGGTCTCGAAAGCACGATTCCGGTGCTCGACGAAATTCTGGAGCGCGCTGCCAATCAAAATGTGCACGAAGCCGTCATCGGAATGGCTCACCGCGGACGCCTGAATGTGCTTGCCAACGTGGTTGGTAAGTCCATGGCGCAGGTCTTCTCCGAATTCGACGGAAATCCCGATCCCCAAAGCGTGCAAGGGTCCGGTGACGTCAAGTATCACTTGGGCGCTAGTGGCATTCATCGCTCCACGCTGGGAAAAGAGATTCTGGTTTCCGTTGCCTTCAACCCCAGCCACCTCGAAGCTGTGGATCCTGTGGTGGAAGGCCTCGTCAGGCCGAAGCAGGATCGCCTCGGCGATGTCCATCGTGAACGGGTGATCCCCATCCTGATTCACGGCGACGCCGCCTTCATCGGCCAAGGCATCGTTGCCGAAGTCTTGCAGCTTTCGCAACTCGAGGGTTATACGACCGGCGGCACCATTCACGTGGTCACCAACAACCAGATTGGCTTCACGACCAATCCGCTCGAAGGCCGCAGCAGCATTTATTGCACCGACATCGCTCTTTCCGTGCAGGCGCCTATCCTGCACGTCAATGCCGACGATCCGGAGGCGTGCATCCGCGTGGCGCAGCTTGCCTACGATTACCGCCAGCGTTTCAAGCGTGATGTGGTTGTGGACGTCATCGGTTATCGCCGTCAGGGGCACAACGAAGCCGATGACCCCAGCTACACGCAGCCTGTGATGTACCGCAAGATCAAGGCTACGTCTACGGTTGCCGGACAGTATGGGGAGCGCCTGATTCGCGAGAAGTTCGTCACGGCGGAGTTCATTGCCAACCTCCGCGCCCAGGCTCGGACCAAGCTCAATGAGGTCTACGACGAGGCAAAGAAGCGGCGTGAACAGTTCGCCATTGAAGAGTTCGCCATCGCTCCGTTCGAAGAAGTTCACCAGCCGATTCCATCCACCGCGGTCGACTACAATATCCTCGCCAAAGTGGTCGAGGGCTGCACGACCCTTCCTGAAGAATTTCATCTCCACCCTAAACTTCAATCACTGCTCGATAAACGCCGTGAGGTGCTGAAGGGTGCATCAATTGACTGGGGCTTCGCCGAGACGCTAGCCTTCGGCAGCCTGGTTGTGGAAGGCACGCCCGTTCGGCTGGCGGGCGAAGATGTCTCGCGCGGTACGTTCACGCAACGGCACCTTCAGTTCAGCGACTATGAGACCGGCGATGGCTATATTCCGCTGCAGCATCTCGACCCGAATCAAGCCAAATTGGAAGTGGTGGACAGCCCGTTGAGCGAATACGCTGCTATGGGCTACGAGTTCGGTTACAGCGTCGCCGATCCGCTCACCCTCGTGCTGTGGGAAGCGCAGTTCGGGGATTTCGTCAACGGCGCCCAAATCATCATTGACCAATTCCTGGTTTCCGCGGAGTGCAAGTGGAATCAGCCCAGCGGCCTGGTGCTGCTGCTCCCGCACGGCCTGGAAGGGCAGGGCCCGGAACACTCGAGCGCCCGCATCGAGCGCTTCCTGCAGCTTTCCGCGGAGAACAATCTGCAGGTGGCGAACTGCAGCACGCCCGCGCAATACTTCCACTTGCTGCGAAGGCAGATGTACGGCGGCAGAGATCGCCGTGGCATGCGCAAGCCGCTAATCGTGTTTACGCCCAAGTTCCTGCTGCGCTATCCGAAAGCCTCTTCGCGGCTTGAAGAGCTCACCAGCGGAGCATTTCAGGAAGTCATCGGCGACCCACACTTTGTGGGAAGTGAAGTCCGCCGCATTCTGTTGTGCTCGGGCAAGATTTACTACGATCTGTTGAACAGGCGCGACGAACTTGGTCGAAATGACGTCGCGATCGTTCGCCTGGAGCAGCTATATCCGTTCCCGCTAGCTCGTTTGACTGACATTCTGCGGCGTTATTCCGATGCAGCCGAGCTGTTCTGGGTGCAGGAAGAGCCAGAAAACATGGGCGCCTGGTATTTCGTCGAAGAACAGATGCAGTCCATCATCAATCCAGGTGGAAGCGGCGGTCCCAGCAAGCGCAGCTTGCGTTATATCGGCCGTCCCACCGCGGCCAGTCCCGCTGCCGGTGCACACAAAGTGCATAATGACCAGCAAACTGCCTTAGCTAACGAAGCTTTCGCCGCCACGCCCGCAGTGGTGCGCAAAGCCCATCGCCTCGTTCGTAAGGCTCGCTAACTCTACAGTCAGGGCAGTCCAGCAAACCACGCTGAAGCGGCGGACTCGGGTTGCCCCATAGTCTTAGGGAGAGCGTTTCCACACGGGCTTCTCTGAACGAGACCCTGTGACCTCTCTTATCCCGGCGGATTAGTTCAGTTAATCAAGAGCCACCCTACCCCTCGGCGGGGCTGTGTGAGTTGATCCCTCGATTAGGCGCTTCAGCGGAACTTTGTGCTGTTGGCGATAGAGGTACCTTCCGAGATTCAGCAAAGATACACCTGTCGACATCGCCGCAGTCGCAGCTGCCCCCAAAGGCGTGTGTGTGGTTAGTAAAGAAGCACCACCAATCACCACTGGAATCGCCGTGGCCGCAAACATCTCCAAGAATTCGCGAAGATCAACCTTCCTTTGGGCGAGTTCTTTTTCAAGATCTACTAACTCCGCTTTCCCATCGGCCGCGATCGCAATCATGTATTCTTCAAGGGCTCTCAGGTACTCATGGGTTGCTGCTTTCACGGCGGCTCCTGTTGCCACCTGCAATTTATCGGCGGCGGAAAAGTATCCCATCCTGAATCCGCGATCGCGATATTTCAGCATGTCTGCGATCGTCATACGCTCTAGAAAGTCGTCGGTCAAAACTCCTTTAGGAAAAATATGATCTTTGAGCGCTGGAGGTTGTTCCTCACTTGCATTGCGCGCCAGAATAAATGACACCTGTGCTGGCCTTAAATCCTTATCAGAAGAGGTAACCGGGAGCCCCAAATCTGAGGGCACCGTCAACACGTGGGCGGCCCTACACCAGCGTATTAGGTGCAGCAGCGAATGCCGATCTGCGTTTGACGCCTTCATCATCTCGCTCAGCTGTGCATAAATCGAGCCAAACCGTAGGTCTGATTCGCCTAACGCTTTTGCTTGCTCAATCGCGTCCGCAAGACACTCGCCTTCTTCGCCCAGTAGCAAGCCCGATTTAAGAAGTCGCCGGAGATGTGAGCCAAAAGCGTCTTTGCCGATAGAATCGATATCCGCAATCAGAATAGATTCATCTTTTAGAAACTGGTCGAGAGTCTCAACCAGGCGTTGCGTTTCGAGATAACGTTTGGGGTAGGCCCGGTTTTCTCCCGCTTGGTGGTTCACTTCGCTGAAAGACGAAGCTCCTCTTCGCAGGCCTAAAGTGTATACGCCATCAACGATTCCAGGTCGAATCGGTGACCTTTCACCGGTTATGAGATGAAGGAGGGGGAGGCTATTAACCACGTCAGCATCTCTAATGACCATCTGCCTTTCAAATATTCCGAAAAGTTTCAGCTCGCGGAGTAGAGCTCGTTGACGTGCTACCAGCGAACCGCCGAGCTTTTTCTGACTACGGAGATCGTTAAACTGAGTACTCCAGCTGAGTGTTCCAGGAGCCCATGCCGAGATTGCCCTCCGAACTTGAAGCTCTCTAATAGGTGTCCCCGTTTGGTGGGGCAGGATGTGACTCCCGGTCTCAAGGGGCATGCGGTTCTCTTCAGCAACATCATATGCGTTCCAGAGCGCACCTCTATTCAGGCTTCGCCCGCTAATCAGTTCACCATTCCCAACACCGCAGCAACAGCCGCCGTAAGCCCGTCTTCTCTCGCCACCTTTCGCCCTAACTCGCCGGCGCGCAACTCGTACTCGCTGTCTTTCAGCAACCGGGAAAGCTCGCCCGCTACTCGTCTAGCCGTATACCGGTTGCGCCTCATCGTCCGAGC
>CAXUCT010000122.1:8896-11292 GCA_964249415.1 uncultured Bryobacteraceae bacterium
TGGCACCACCAGGCTGGGACGTCCGGCACGCAACGCCTGCGCTGTCGTACCGATCCCGCCCTGGTGCACAATCGCCGCCACTCTGGGCATGATCTCTGAATACGGCAAATAGCTCGCCACGCAGATCGAGTTCGGAATCGGCTGCGGTAGTTCGCTCCCCTCCAAAGGCCCGGTCAGGAGCACCGCGCGCGTGCCCGAAGCTTGGGCGGCTGCCATGCTCTCCCGAAAAAATGTGCCCGGATGCGTCACTGCGGAGGAACCCAGCGTAAACAGAACCGGTGGCGGCCCGGCGCTCAGGAAGCGATCGATCTCACTCCCCAAACCCTGCTGTTCTGCCTTCACTCCCGCCATCTGACCTTGCTGGTCGTAAAAGACGAATCCCGTTTGCAGCGTCTTTGTCGGCCAGTCGGGCTGCGGTCCGGCAAAATGGCGGGAGAACAGCGCCAGCGTCCCTGCAGGTGAGAACTGTCCCACCAGCGGATTTGCCTTGAAAGCCGGTAGTCCTAAACGCGCGCGCAGCCGCGCTATAGGCTCGGCCCATGTATTCAGCCGCAGTCTCCCCGCAGCCAGGAACGTCCGGAAAGGCCCCGGTCCCCAACCATAAAAATGGCTCGCCCAGGCTGCACCCGGAATTATCGGTGGATCGTAAGCCGAAAACAAAACCATCGGCTGCAACACTACGGAGATCCACGGTGTTCCTAACGCCTCCGCTGCGATCGGCCCACCGAACCCGGCTGCGTGGGTCAAAATCAAGTCTGCTCCATGGCAAGCGACCAGCAAATCTTCATAGCTTTCCTCAAGTTTCGGCAGGATGTACTCGCGAAGCAGAAATTCGCTCCCCATTCGCGGATGCCACAGCTTCGCAATCAAGTCAGGCCGGCTGAGCAGCTCTCCTACATTCGGGCGCACCGGCGCGAACTCCACGCCCTCCGCCTGCACCTTATCGCGGTACACCTCCGAGGTCGCTACTACCACATCGAGGCCTCTCGCCCGCAGCCCCATCGCAATCGCTAGGTAAGGATTTAAATCGCCCAGCGATCCGAAGGTATTCAGGACAATGCGCGGCACCTTTAAGGAGAGCCGCCGCCGCCCGGCTCGGTTTCAGGCAAGTACCTTAGCCGGTACCGTCTTAGATACAATTTGCTGGTAGCCACCTCGTTATTGCGCCGATCTAACTAGCGAACCACCGCAACGGCACACCCGCCGTGTATTGCTTCTAACGAAATGCATCAGGACTAGATCTGGTGCGAAACCGTAGAATCAACAGTGTGGTCTATCCATGAAGGGAGCTTAATCATTGAAAGTTTGGACGCGTGATGTGCTCAGCGACTTCGTTCGCACAAAACTCAACGGTCGCCGCTTAATTGTCGTCTCCAATCGTGAGCCCTTTCAGCACAGGCGGACCGGCAATGGAATTGAATGCGTGCAACCGGCCAGCGGCATGGCGAGTGCTCTCGATCCCGTCATGCGCGCTTGCGGTGGGTTGTGGATTGCTCACGGCAGTGGCGATGCCGACCGCCAGACCGTCGATAGCCGTGATCACGTCCAGGTCCCACCGGAACATCCGGAGTACACTCTCCGGCGCATCTGGCTATCGAAGAAAGAGGAGGAAGGCTATTACGCTGGCCTTTCGAATGAAGGGCTTTGGCCGCTTTGCCACGTTGCGTTTACGCGTCCTGTTTTTGATCCGGATCATTGGGAAACGTACCGCCGCGTCAATGCGCGCTTTGCGGAGGCCATACTCGAGGAAGCTGGCACGCTCCCGACTTTTGTGTTCATTCAGGATTATCACTTCGCGCTGCTACCGCGAATGCTCCGGAACTCCAGCGCCAACCTGGTGATTGCGCAGTTCTGGCATATTCCGTGGCCCAATCGGGAGGTCTTCAGCGCGTTTCCTTGGCGCGAAGAAGTCCTTGATGGCCTACTCGGTAACGATCTGCTTGGCTTCCATTTGCAGCATCACTGCCAAAACTTTATCGAGACGGTCGACCATTCGCTCGAGTCCCGCGTTGATCTGGCAACGTCGGAGATCTGCCGCGGCGGACACTGCACTTCGGTTTGTCCGTTTCCTATCGGCATCGATTTCGACCAGCATACGGAGGCTCGGAATCGGCATTGAGCGTCTCGATTACACCAAAGGCATTCCCGAGCGTCTTCGCTTTCTCGATCGCTTCCTTGATCAAAATCCTGCCTATCGCGGCAAGGTGGTCTTCGCGCAAATTGCCGTGCCCAGCCGCTCCACTCTGCCCGCCTACCGCCAGATTGAAAGCGAAGTCGATACGCTCGCCGCGCATATCAATCTCCGTTGGGGTACTGATTCTTACAAGCCTGTCGTTCTCCTCAAGCGCCACTACACGCAGACCGAGATGATCGCGCTCCACCGCTTGGCTCAGTTC
>CAXUCT010000123.1:0-6084 GCA_964249415.1 uncultured Bryobacteraceae bacterium
AGAATATGCCAGCAACTTAAGCTGTTTGCCACCGAATCGCTGGAAAGAGATTGCATCGACAACCAACCCGTTAAGCAGTTCGAGAGACCTTGCGCAGTCGCTTCAACGGCAAGCGCGCCATCGCCAATTGCCCAACAGAAATCCAATCGATACTTTTCGGAAGCGCTCCGCAACTCTGCCCCAAGCGTATAAGCAGCCATGTGCCGACGACCGGAGAGAGCAGCAGCAGCAAATTCGCGAGGGTCGAATGCTCCGGGTGCATTGCTCTGAGCCAAGCAAGGCCACCGATCACGAATGCTAGCGCGACATTTAAAGCTGCAATGCCGGTAAGCCCGTCGGGAAGAGCGCTCAATCTCCGCAAGGCGAACAGGACCAGGAAAACCGAGAATACGTGGGCCGCGAAAAGTGTAGCTGTGGCAGCCGTTGCGCCGCCGTGCGGAATGACAACCGTCCCCGCAATGATCACAAGCACGGACCAAATCGCATTGATCACCGCAGTCCAGCGCAGCGAAATGACCGTAAGCCGCGAAGACGCGGGGGAAATACCCAAATGGACGATCACCGTGGCAATCGCAAAAGCTGCGGGCACTTCGGCGGCGGCATAGCTTGGTCCCCAGAGATAGCGCAGGACAAACGGTATGGGAACAATCACGAAGCCGGAGCAAAGAAGGCCTAAGATGCTCGCGAAGATGGAACTGACGCTCACTACTCGCGTGGCTCCGCCGAAGTGAGCGGATCCGTGATCGGTAAAGAAAGCAAAATTGCCCTGTTGAACCATGTTGGGCAGCAGACCGCACAAGTTGCGCCACTGCGTCGCGACCGTATAGAAGGCCATTTGAAGCAATGTGGAATCGCCACGAGCCACCAGCGTGGCGGTCCACCAACCCGCGGCATTCAGACCCACGACGCCGCCCAATTGCACTAGACCGAAGCGCCATATTTTGCCGACCGAAACCCGGTCCGCGCTTAAACCCGCTGACTTCTGCTTGACCGATTGCCGGCGGAAGATGAGTACCGCGCTTACGGCGGCAGCCAGCAGAACGGCCGCGGCTTGCCCGGCCACCATATGCGTTGCGCCGAATCGGGCCATGGTGGGAACGGCGAGCAACGACCCAGCGCCGACTAAGCCCGACAAAAACAAGAAGGGCACAAATTGCCGTGTTCCAATGAAGACCCCGCGGCAACACTCAAGTGCGACAAAGCCGGCTGCCGAAAGCGCCGCCACTCTCAAGGGTCCTGCTAAAGCGGGATTGCGCAAAAGTGATTTGGCGAGCGGTTCAGCACTGAACCAGAGCAGCAGAGCCGCGAGACCGGCGGACAAAGCCGCAAACAGCAGCACGGTGCGAATTACTTGTTGCCGGCCTGTGCTTCCCTCCGGATAGTCTGCAATGAAGCGAGTGGCGGTGTTCCCGATGCCGGCGCCAGCATAGGAGGCGACGTTGTTGGCTGTGTTGAGCGAAATGGAGTAAGCGCCGAAGACAGCAGTGCCAGCCAGCCGGGCGGCCAAAAGATTGGCCAGAAAGCCGGCCGCGCGCTCTACGGCGAGAGCTCCCCCTACTGAGAAAACGCCCGTCAGCAGCGATCCGGCAAGCGAGGGCCGTGCCGGATCAATGAGACTGTTTACTGGGGCTGCGGCTCCGTCAATCTCTTCGAGGCCGACGTTCGGAGTCCCGACGGGCTCTTCCAATTGATCCGGAAGTGCCCTCATGCGGTCGCGCGAAAGTATGCAGAGTAAGGACCATACTTCACGGCCTTTCTGGGATTCCAGTCGTTCAGAATCGTGCCAAGAATTTTAGTGCCGTCCTGCGACAGGCAATCATGCGCGGCAAGCGCATCCTCGATTGTGGTCTTGCGCGCCCGGAATACGAGCACGACACCATCGGCCCGCGAGCCCAGCACGCGCGCATCAGAGATGTGGAGCATGGGAGGACTATCAACAATGACCACATCGAATTCCCGGCGCAGCCTGTCGAGAAGACCTTGCAAGCGGCTGGAGTGAAGTTTCGCCACCGTGCCTTCGGAGGCCACCGCGGTGGGAAGGATAAATAGATTCGGGAGTTGGGTTTCAGATACCAGGTCTGAGATGGGGCCCCCCTCGATCGATTCGTTGTTATCGAGCAAGTCAGCCAGGCCGCCTTGCGGATCCACATCGAAAACCTGATGTAGACGGGGCTTTCGCATGTCTGCATCTACAATCACCACGCGGCGTCCGATCTGTGCCAGCGCGATTGCCAGGTTTGTCGCGACCGTCGTCTTGCCATCACCAGCGTCAGGACTGGTCATGACAATCACGCGCGAGTTGGTGTTGCCGATGGTGAACAACAGCGAGTTCATGGTCGCGAAAAACGCTTCCGCAACGGCCGTAGATCGCACCGGCAACTTGCCTTGGAAAGTCGATTCGTCAACTACAGGCGAGGCGTCCAAAGTTGTTTCAGCCGCGGACTGCATGACGGGTTTCGCCATCATCGGCCGCCCGCGTCCAAGCAGGCCACGAAACGGCCTGTTCTCGACAGACGGAATCACGCCCAATTCGCGCAATTGAAGATGATAAGAAGCTTCTCCTGGACCATGCAGGCTTCGATCGGAACGCAGCCGGATGAAGGAGAATGCAAGGCCGATACAGGCACCTATAAAGAGGCCGACGGCAATGCTCGTCAGTGTCTTCGGTGAATAGGGCGCCCCGGGCGGAACTGCTGGGTCTACCACGCTGATAGTGCTGGTGCGCATAGCGGTTGCTAACCCGACTTCGTCCACTTTCTGCAACAGCGTTTCATATAACCGGCGCTCTGACTCCACGTCTCTATGGGCCATGTTGTACTGCACTGACTTGCTGCCTTGTTGGGCGACCTGCGCCGATTGCCGCGCATACGCCGCCTGTAGCTTGGATTGCTCGCTCGACGCGAGATCGTAGTTCGCCTTCAGACGATTGATCACGTCAGAGTGTTCCCTTTCGATCTGGCGCTGTGTCTCTGCAATCTCCTGTTGCAACTCGCGTACTTTGTAATGCTCCGGTGTCATGGTGGCTGACATTTCGGCCAACTGGCGCTGCAGGTCGCCCAGGTGAGTACGAAGTTCGCGGATGGATCCGGAATCGACTGCCAGCGGAAGTTCGCTCGCAGGGCGGTTGCGTGAAGTCTCATAATCCGACTCGCGCGCCATCCGTTCTGCCTCGGTGGTGGAAAGTTGAGCTTGGATCTGGTGCAGCTTCTCCTGGGCTAGGTTGTCGTCCGCGCCAGAATCGGAAGCCGGTGCGGCGCCTCTTAGGTCCTTCTCATCGTTCTCCGCTTTCGAAAGGCGGCTACGCACGGTCTCCAACTGGCTTTGGAGCCAATCACCAGTCTCTTTCGTGCTCTTGTAGCGTGAATCGAGGTTGTACTTCATGTATGTAGACGCCAGACCGTTGCAGACGGAAGCCGCGAGTTGCGAATCGCGAGCGTCGCACAGGATCTCCACCATGCGCGTGTTTCCCACGGCGCGGACTTTGATGCGACTTCCAGCGTCCGCGACTAAGGCTTTGTATGGAACCGATTCGCCGTCCACCTTGCCAATCCAGGAGCGCAAGAACGAGGAAGAGTGCTCTTCCGTGTTGCCCGGCTGCGGCGGGAGTGTCAACCTCTTCAGCGCTTCCTTGCGGAGCCTGTCGCTAGTTAGAATTTTGATCTCGGTCTGAATGTACGATTCAGGCAGCAGGTCTCCGGTGGGACTGACGGTGGATGACCCCTCCTTGTTTAGAAAGTTTTCGTTCAAACTGCGAATGTCGAGTAGCGTCCGCGCTTGATACATCGAGGGCTGGAGGGCAGAGATCAGCCACCCCAGCCCCGCTCCCACCAGAGCGAGTAGGCAAATCCACCCGAAATTGGCGCGGATGACAATCCAATATTCGAGCAACTGACTCGGCTGTTCAACGGGCCCTCCGGGCTGCATAGCCGTTCTAGGCGTTCGATGGACGGGCGTTAAAGAGTTAGGGCGGGAAAGGGTCGGAGTACTCATATCGTGACGTTACTTTCGGTATGTAAGACGGGCTTGGTTAGTTCGAGTTGTATTAGGGATGGCTAAATATAAGCATCCCGCTAGTGACCGAAATAGCGACTTCGATGGCGCGCTGAGTCACTATTTTCTGGGTGCTACTCGGAACATAAAGAATGTCGTTCGGACGCAAGAGCACGTCCGGCGCTTTGCCCTTGAGGATGGCAGCGATATTCACTGGTATGTTGGCGCGAGCGGTGGGCGAGGCATTCGATTCCCGTCTTAAAATCCGGGCGCCAGTCGCGGAAGCGCGCGGGTCTAACCCTTCCGCCAGCGAAATTGCTTGCAGGACGGTGAGATCCGGCTTGCCACCGAGAGGGAAGCCACCCGCCCGTTTAACGTTCCCGACAACGTAGATTACTTCTGCCGGGGGTACGGAGACCACATCGTGCGGCTGAATAGCGATATTTTCGGACGCGCTCGCCGCGCTCATCAGGCTCTTCAAATCGATTTCCACGACGCTCGTCTTCGCGCCCACGGCGTGCGCTGTGGGGAACGGTATGGCGCCGTACGAACTGCTGTCGCGCGTCACTGTGACCACCGGACCGGCATCGCCGCGAACCCCACCTGCGGCCGAAAGCACGTCGAGCAGGGTGGTTTGGCCATGAATGGAATGAACGCCCGGCGTGCCGACTGCACCGATGATAGAGACCGGCTCGTCGTGAAACGTGGTGATGCTGAGGGCGACATCGGGATCTTTGTAAAACGTCGTCAGTTTGGCACTAAGGTCGGACTCTGCTTGGCGCGCCGTATCGCCGGCCAGATGCATTCGCCCGAGAAGCGGGAAATTGATTTCACCGTTTTGATCGATGCGGAACGCCTTATCCGCTAGTTCCTTGACTTGTAAGCTACGAATGGTGATCTCATCGTCAGGGTGCAGAGTGTAGCTCTGTGGAGCCGCCGGGCTGGCCTGCGGCGTTGCAGCCGCCGTTGAGTTCGCCTGCTGGGCATTCGTGGAGACCGCAAAGGCGATAAAACAAAAACTTTGAAAAATGACTTTGGCTGAAAGGCTCACGTTAAACTCCACCGATAAGATTTTTGACTCAACTCGGAAATCAACTGAGCGTGGCAACTGCTAGCATTGCCGTGTACTGCAGCGTACGGTTCACATCGCCCAATGACACGTATCAGACTCCTGCATGACTAGTCGAACCTGCCTTGTGGGCTACAGCGGATTTGTGGGTTCGAACTTACTCGCGCAAGCGGGCTTTGACGACCTATACCGCTCAACAAACATCCACGACATTCGTGGCAAGAGCTTCGGTTTGCTCGTGTGCGCTGGCGTTCCGGCTGTCAAATGGCACGCCAACAAGTTCCCCGAAGAGGACCAGACGAACATCAACGGACTGCTCGGCCATCTTTCCACAGTTCAAATCGAGAGGCTAGTCTTAATCTCAACGGTAGACGTATATCCGGTTAGTGCCGGAGTAGACGAATCATTTGACTGCGCGAGCATTCCCAATCACGCTTACGGAACGCACCGTCTTCAGCTGGAGCAGAAACTCGCGAGCCTATTTCCTGAGATCTATACGTTGCGCCTACCGGGCTTATTTGGCAAGGGGCTCAAAAAAAACGTGATCTACGATTTACTGCACCGCAACTGCCTGGACGCCATCAACCCGGAGAGCGTTTTTCAGTATTACGACCTGAGCAACCTGTGGGCCGACATCAACCCCGCCATTGCCCAGAAGCTTCGGTTAGTCAATCTGGTCACCGAACCAATTGGCACCCGAACGGTCATCGATCATTTTTTCCCCGGCGCATGCGTCGGCACGGAGGCGGGTAAACCGGTGCGTTACGACATCAATACTCAATACGCTTCGGCTTTCGGAAAAACCGGCTCCTACCGCTTCAACGGCGGAGAAGTTCTGGCGCAGCTCGCACAATTCATTCAAGCGTCTCGCGAAATAGTACGCGCATGAAGCTGGCCATCTCTAATATCGCTTGGCCCACAGCTGACGAGAAGGAGATCCTGACCATCTTAGAGACGGCTGGTATTTCCGGCCTCGAGGTAGCTCCAACACGCCTGTGGCCGGAGTGGAAGGGCGCGTCGCCGGA
>CAXUCT010000123.1:6094-7493 GCA_964249415.1 uncultured Bryobacteraceae bacterium
CTACAAGCCATCCTCTTTGCGAAGCCTGAACTCAAACTATTCGGCAGCGATGGAGAGCGCCGGCAACTCTCCGAACATCTTCAAAGCGTTGCTGATCTGGCCGTGGCGTTCGGCGCAAAGAGCTTGGTCTTCGGCGCTCCCAAAAACCGCCAGCTCGGCAATCTTTCTCCGGAGAACGGCTTTGAGATCGCGCGTGAATTTTTCAGCACCGTCGCGCCCCACTATGAGCGCCGCGGCGTATGTCTATGTTTGGAAGCTAACCCCCCGCAGTATGCCTGCAACTTTGTGACGGACAGCGCGACAGCGGCTCAACTTGTGAGGGCCGTCCACTCGCCCGGATTCGGTCTTCACCTCGACACCGCTTGCATGTGTTTGGCCGGGGAAAACATGGCGACAGCGATCCGGGACAACGTTGATATTCTGCGGCACTTTCACGTGAGCGAGCCTTTCCTCGAGGCTTTCGCTGCTCCCCAGATTGATCACGCGCAAGTAGCTGCTATTCTGCGTGGAGCAAGGTATCGCGGCTGGATCTCACTTGAAATGCGCGAGCCCGCGGAGCTTATCACCGGCGTTCGACAAGCGGCTGAGTTTCTCGCCCGCACATACGCCAGAGAGAACTGAATTGGAAGCCATCGCAGACCAGTCGAAATCCTGGCAGGTTCCCTCTTACGATCGCACCGAATTCAGAGACCGCCAATCTAAATACTGCATCGGCATTCCCGTAATTAACGAGGGCAAGCGGCTGATCGCGCAGCTAGAACGCATGGGCAAGCTGAATTTGGCATCCGACGTCATCATCGGCGATGGCGGCAGTTCCGACGGAAGCAACGACCCTGAATTGTTGCGCCACCTGGGAGTGCGCTCTTTGCTCGTAAAAACGGGACCCGGTCGTCTCAGCTCCCAGATGCGTATGCTTTTTGCTTACTCCTTACAGCAGGGCTATAAGGGGGTCATTCTCATTGACGGCAACGGCAAAGATGGTGTAGAAGCCATTCCCCAGTTTGAGCAGGCGCTGGACCAGGGATACGACTTCGTCCAGGGCTCGCGCTACTTGCCGGGCGGCGGCGAACGCAACACGCCTTGGGATCGCAAGGCCGGCTCGCACTTGGTTCACGCGCCGTTAATTAGCTTGGCGGCCCGTTTTCGCTATACCGACACTACGAATGGCTTCCGTGCCTACAGCGGGCGTTTTTTGCTGGATAGCGCAGTACAACCGTTCCGAGACGTTTTCGACACTTACAACCTGCACTATTACCTCTCGATCAAAGCTCCCCGGCTCGGTTACCGGGTCAAAGAACTACCCGTTTGGCGATCCTACCCGGAAGCAGGGCCGGTGCCCTCGAAGATATCTGGGATGTCAGGGAAGGTGGCGATTGTCAAGCTGCTTTTACACTCTGTT
>CAXUCT010000123.1:7503-9614 GCA_964249415.1 uncultured Bryobacteraceae bacterium
GTTCTGGGCCACTACGACCCAAGATCAAAGTGACCGTTACTCTCCGGCTCGGCTCGGCGGGCCGGAGAGTCCGTCGGTCCTAATAGCCCTAGAATGCGATCGCTCAAATCGTTCAAGCTGCTGTTTAAATCTTGTAAATTGACCGTCAGGGTCAACAGATCTCTGGTGAGTAAACCTGTGTTCCCTCGGAGGACTGAAATCCTCTGTAGGATGATCTCTCGCACGAAGTCGGACATGCTGCGAGCACCCTCCTTCGCACAAAGGCCTTTCAGCTTCTCGTGCTCTTCGGTAGAGAGCCGGACAGTAATTAGATTTGTTCTGCTATGCAGAAGGGGCATTCGAACCGCCTTTGCGACCAATTATGTTGAAATTATGCTGGCTCTGAACCAGCTACACAACAGAGCAATGCGTTTGAGCAAGCGAGGTGACCAACGGCAGCGGGTCATAAGTTACCCAGTTGCGATCGATCTCTACCAAAACGGATCGTTGCAGTATCGTTACGGAGAGCACCAGTCGCACTAGGCCCTTGATCTCCATGAGCGTCCCCTTGACACCTGCTAATGGACCAGCTGTTACGCGAATGCTTTGCCCGGGCCGCAGGTAGGGTGAAGGCTGCAGGGCCGTTTTGTATTGCTGCACCAACTGAAGCGCTTGAATCTCTTCCCGGTCCACTGAAGCGAGCGTGTTGCCAAAGCGGACCGCATCCACCACACCGGGCGTCTCCACAACGCGAGTCCAATCCTGCCGGGTAAAACGAGAGAAGACGTACCCGGGGAACAACGGCACGTCCACATTCTGCATCCGTTGGCCCCAGCGACGGCGCGCGCGGTACAGCGGCAAGAACTCCTCTATTCCCTGATAATTGATCAGTTCGGAGACTCGCTTTTCGTGATTGGGCTTGACTCGAAGAGCGAACCAGGGAAGATTCTCGTTATCGAAGGTTGATGAGTTAGACATGATTGTTGTGCAGTATTGTTAGGCAGTAAACGGAAAACCTTGAAAAAATTTGGGAAGAGATGCGATCGGGCAGGCTTCCGCCATTCTCAACTACACCGTGCCTTTTATCTGAAACGCCGAATACACAAGGGCGCTTTTGCGTTACTTAGTCCGCTTCGTTTTCGCTTCTGAGGTGAATACGAAGGTAAATGGGTTAGTAGATTCATCATCCGGGAAAAAGAGGATTTCTGTCAAACCCGAAGGTCCCGGTCAGTACTACCGGACTGTTGTACTGAAGCTGTTTGGCGTGGGTTTGATTACGATTCTCTAATGCGCGAGCTCTCGCTGTGTAGAAGCGAGGAGATGATACTGTCGTGCCGCAAACGCTGCGACGTTTACCTGCCTTCGTACTAGGGTTAACCAGAGGGTGCAGTACTCCGGATGTCGAACTAGCACGTTAGTTCTAGCGCCCCTAGAACTGAATGGCAAGGTTCGTTTTGCTGCTGGAAAGTTTTTACACGGAGTCAGTTTAATCGCTGCGGCCGCTCTCCGGCTGAAAAAACGCCAACAGAAGAGCAACCGAAGTAAGAGGGCGTTCGGATTACAAATAGAAGTTCGTTCTAGAGCTGAAAAATATAGTTGGTGCGAGTTCGGACCGGCTTGAGACGTAACTGGATACGTGTTTCGGTTGCGGCCGGCTATCGCGGGCCGTGAGCGATCCCCAGGCAAAATGAATCACGGCGTATGTAAGACCGGCAGTAATCATTGCGACGATCGCGAGTAAAACCCACGAAACGCGCCGGTCGTCCTGAGTGGGTGGCGCGCTTAGCTTAGCGGCGGGGGCGACGATAGTTTCACGCCGCGTCATCCGCACCAGCGTTATGGGGCTTACCAAAGCGGGTGAGGCACCATCAGAAAGTTCAGGTGACTCCAACTGTTTTATTGGCAAGGCAACAGGAGTCTCCGCCGCCCTTACGGGAGCCGGTATACGTAGCACCTCGGCAGCCGGTAGGGCATGGCGCCCCTTCATGTCTGTCGGCCGGACGTGACGCAGATGAGAGATGCCAATAAAGGCCTTCTCCCACCAGCGCGTGTGTTCCGCTCTATCCAATGAATTGATCACTTCATAAGTTCTCAGGTAGATAGCCGGATCACCCTGGCGGTGTTTGGCGACC
>CAXUCT010000123.1:9624-11261 GCA_964249415.1 uncultured Bryobacteraceae bacterium
GAGTTCGAGGGAGCTGACGTTCGGTCGACATAGAGTAATTTAGCGGTGAACTCTGAAGTAAGAACAGGTCCTATTTTACGGGAAAACTGACGCCCTACCATGAAAACAGAAACAATTAATAACTTTGCTGAGCTTCATGCTACATCAGAAAAGGTCGGAATCAGAGCGAAGCGTGGGCCAGTGCGGTACTGCCGACTTCCGTACTGCGCACTAACTGTGTACGTGCGTTTACACACGTTAAGTTATGCTGTGCCCTGGCCATCTGTTCCCGGAAGTACACATTTTCTGACTCCCTGATGCACTCTCGCCGAAGTTACGGCGTACGCCACCGCCGGCTACTGAAAACCACATTCGCGACAATAGGGAGGAAAGCGATGACTCTTTCGATGGTATTGCCTCCCTTTGTGTCCCTGGTGATCTCAGCGTCTGCATGGCACCTCGCTCCAGCAGCATGAAATCCTTATTACGGCCGGTAACTCATCGCTACCGGAATTGGATGGATCGCTGGGAGAATGAGCTCTGTTTCCGCGCCACCGACCGCGTGGTTCGTGACTTCGAGTACGGTCTGGAGTGGACTCGCGACTGGCCCGGCGTCGAACACCCCGCTACCTCTAACCCGGTGGAGCACCTGATTGCCTTGAACCAGTCCGCCATCTCCAATAGCGAGGCGTTTTTCAGCTACACGCGCCCGCCCGATTTCAGAATGAATGGCGAGTGGCTCGAGTTCACCTCTGCGGTTGGTACTCCGTTCCCTGAAAACAATCTCGCACGGGCGCTCTGGTATCCCGCTCGCAATGGGGGCCGTAAGGCCGTAGTCGTATTGCCGCACTGGAATGCGAAACTACCGCAGCACAATGCACTCTGCGCCGGCTTGCAGCGGTTAGGCATCAACGCCCTTAGGCTCAGTCTTCCTTATCATGATTCCCGCACGCCCGCAGGCTTTACGCGCGCCGATTACGCCATGTCCTCTAATATTGGCCGCACTATCGATGCATCGCGTCAGGCGGTTGTGGACACCCGGTCTTGCTTCGATTGGTTGGAGGAGGAGGGCTTCACCGACCTCGGGATTGTCGGCACCAGCATTGGGTCCTGTTATGCCTTCCTCGCCAGCGCGCACGACCCACGCATTCGAACCAATGTGTTTAATCACTGCTCTACCTACGTCGCTGACGTAGTCTGGGAAGGTCTATCAACGCGCCATATACGCGACAGTCTGGAAGGAGTCATTAACCTGGAGACGCTTCGGAAGCTCTGGCTTTGCATCAGCCCACCCAGTTATTGGGACTTGTTCAGCAAGCGTCAAAACCGTTCGAAATTTATTTATGCACGGTACGACACCACCTTCCCCCTGCACCTCTCGCGCCAAGTGATTGAGGGCGCCCGTAATTACAAATGGAATCATCAGGTGGCTGTGCTGCCTTGCGGGCACTACACGCAAGGTGAGTTTCCCTTCAAGTACATGACCGGATATGAGATCTGCGGGTATCTGAAGCGCAACCTTTAGGCGGCCCGTCGGTTCTGGCGACTGGTTAAGACTCAAAATTTCAGTGCGAACCTGCTGCAAAACTCATCGCTTCTGCATCGAACGGTTGTGGACCAGCAGCTTACCTCCGGCTCGGCCGGGACAAATCATGTGT
>CAXUCT010000124.1:0-931 GCA_964249415.1 uncultured Bryobacteraceae bacterium
AGATGGGAGAAAGTTGCTTTTAGGATTTTTGTGAAGGTGAGGAATCCGGGGTGATTCTCACGTCGCAGTTGCCCGTGGTCTCAGACAGATCGCGAGATCAATTCCGAAAGGGATGGGGGCAGTGCGCATGATACTAAGGTCAGGGTATCGCAGGCAGCGCGCAGGATGTGCTGTCGGGAGCAGCCTGTGGGTACGCACCTCTCCAACATCGCGAGTTGACTCTATAGTGGTGTTCCCCAATGTGAAGAAAGCGATGCGACTGCCGCCTGAGATGACGATGGACAACACGCAAATCGAAGCGTTTCGGCCAGCCTTGACCGGGCACTGCTATCGCATGCTCGGTTCAGTCTTCGACGCCGATGACGCTGTGCAGGAGACGATGATCCGGGCCTGGCGCAGCTTCGATACCTTCGATGGCCGCGCGTCTCTTAAGACCTGGCTCTACCGAATCGCCACCAACGTATGTCTCGATGAACTCAAGCATCGTGGCCGTCGCGCGATGCCGGTCGGAGAAGGGATGGCTTCTTCTGGAGAAGCTTCAGTTGAGGCGCTCTCCCAGCGATCGCGGGAATACTGGATTGAGCCCATCCTCGATGCGGAACTTGTGTCTCAGGATCTTGATCCTGCCGAACAGGCTTCCCTGCGCCAGAGCGTCCAGCTTGCTTTTATCGTGGCACTCCAGAACCTGGCGCCGCGACAGCGCGCTGCGTTATTGATGACGGAGGTTCTTGGCTGTTCCGCTGCGGAAGTTGCCGAGACGCTCGATACATCAGTGCCTTCGGTCAACAGCGCATTGCAGCGTGCCCGCGCCACGCTCGCGAAACAGAAAGAAGCCGGGTCAGCAGGACTCACCTCAACCCAGCAGAGCCTGCTGGATCGTTATGTCGCTGCTTTTGAAAGCTATGACCTCGACGCGCTGACCGCATTAATG
>CAXUCT010000124.1:941-4732 GCA_964249415.1 uncultured Bryobacteraceae bacterium
GCACGGGTTCCGGATGCCGCGGCTCTCGCCTGGTGCCGGCGGCGGCTTGTGGTTATCCTGCCTTCGCACACTACCGTGCCGATGTCGAGACAGGGTACAAGGCGTGGGCTCTCATCGTGCTGGAGTTGGATGGAGATCGCATTACCGGCATCAACAGCTTCCTTGACACGGAAAGGCTCTTTCCCCGGTTCGGCTTTCCGCTCACTTTTCGGACCTAGACGCCCTGTAAGGGTCAGGCCAGGAGAGCCCAGCAAAAAACTTTCCGAACACCGATGATTTTGGCGTCCCTCCGCGGTCTATGCGTTTGGAAGAAATAAGCAAAAGGAGAAATCATTTTGAGGGAGATCATCGCTCTTAATCACGTCACGCTCGACGGCGTCATCCAATCGGGCGGCGGGCCGCAGGAGGATCCGAGCGGAGGCTTCACGCAAGGGGGCTGGAGCATACCGTTCCGATCCGAAGAGGGCGCCAAGGCTGTGCTCGAGGTCATGTCCCGTGAGTTCGATCTGCTCCTTGGCCGCCGTACCTACGAGATCTGGGCGGCCTTCTGGCCCTATGCCAATCATCCCGTCGCGAGCGCCTTCAACAAGGCAGCAAAATACGTCGTCACGAAGAGCCTCGGCAGCCTGGACTGGGCGAACTCGCATCAATTAGGCGGTGACGTTGTGGATGAGATCCGCCGGTTGAAAGCGTCCGACGGGCCCGCGCTGCACCTCTGGGGCAGCAGCGAACTGCTTCAGACGTTGATCGCCGCGCAACTGGTCGACGAGTTTCGCGTCTGGATTTACCCGGTGGTTCTCGGCAAGGGCAAGCGGCTGTTTGAAGAGGGTGTGCCGGCGTTTGGTCTTACCCTGGTGGAGTCGCGCTCAACATCCAAGGGCATTCTCATCAACACGTACCGCCCGGCCGGCCCTCTGCGAGATATGTCAGCTCAGCCGGATAATCCGTCCGACGCAGAGCTGGCACGGCGCAGGAAACTGGCGGAAGAGGATAGAGCGCGAGAGCGAAGAACGCTTCCGTGCGCTAGGATTCGGAGCGCTATTGCGCTCCGCCCCGCAAGCGCCGAGTTACGCGAGTTGTGCAGCAGTGTATGAACGTTGGGCTTTTGAAAGGTGTCGATCTCTCCGTGGACAGTACGCCGCTTCGCGCTGATGCCAGTCCTGACCGGACGGTCACTGATGAACAACTGCCGGAAGTCGCCAAACTCAGTCGCACCGTGCGCGAGTACGTGGAGCAGGTTGAGCGCGAGAATATTGTCGCGGAGCCGACACCGACTTCTGACCCTTCCGCCTCTGAAACGAAGGTAGACCCGAACTGGGCCGTACTTATCGAAACTCACCACCCCGCGGGGAGCTTGCCCACACCTATGGAAGAACGTGATGGAAGCATTATAGGACAACATACGAGGGAGCAGCGAAATGCCGAGCTATGACCGCTTAACGCATCAAAAAGGCGCGAGCGAGGAGCAACACAGCGGCAGCCATACGTTTGCCACTGACTGGCTGCGTTGCAAGGCCCAACAATCCCCATTTGGTCCCAGTGCTAGCGAACAAGCCACCTGCCCGGCTATGACGAGCGCCATCATGCTTGCGGCGCCAATCCGGGGCGCCACTGCGGTGGTTGCCGACAGCAGGACGGCGCCACATAGGCCGCCGGTCCAGGCCCACCATGGCAAGTTGCCAAGGCCTGCCGTGCGCGGACCTGCGCGCGTGAGGGCCGGCGCGACGACTACCAAGGCGACCGTGAGCACCACCCCTGAAATCGCGGCCGCCCACACAGGTGAGCTAACCACTCGCCCGAGCCGGGCATTAATCGCCGCCTGCAGGGGCAGCATGACGCCTGCAAGCACCGCGAGCAGCATGTAGGCGCCTCTCACGACACATCGCTCCCGAAAGAGACCATTTTCGTTTGCTTGCTCCACATCGTCTGTTCTCCGCTCAAATCATCGTGAAGCGAAGATCGCCGAGCCCTTCCACGTTAGAAACCACCTCGTCGCCTGATTTGAGCCAATGACGAAGGGGGGCCGGCGTCTTCTCTCCGAAGATGTCACCTTCAGGCGTACCCGTAAAAATGATGTCGCCGGGCTTCAAGGTCAGGATGCTGGAACAGAACTCGATGAGCTGTTTGCAGTTGTAGATCATGTCCTTTGTGTTGGAGTCCTGTCGCTGCTCGCCATTCAGGTGAGTTTGAAGGCGTAGATTGTTCGGATCGGGAATTCTGTCCCGCGTGACTAGCCATGGCCCTAGCGGTGCAAAACCATCGGAGATCTTACCAGCGGTGAACTGCGCGGTGGTTGTCTGGAGAATGCGAGCGCTGACATCATTACCTGTCGCATATCCGGCAACATACTCGAGGGCCGCGTCTTGCTTCACGTCCTTGCACTCACGGCCCATCACAACGACTAACTCGGTCTCGTAATCAACCCGGCTGTCTACGCCGGGAGCAACTTCACCGTGCCGCCGTGGTGGTTCAAAGCATTCGCGTATTTCGCAAACAAGGGGGGAGCCTCGGGAAGGGTGTTCCTGATTCCTCCGCTTGCTTCTTGTAATTGATTGCGATGCAGATGACTTTCTCCGGGCGGGTCACTATCGGACCAAAGGCAACTTCCGCCAGACGGACGAGCACCGCAGCCTCAGGTTTTTGCTTGATCGCATCCCGGACGCCCCGAACCTGGGCACCTAACCCGTTCTGCAGAAGATCGTCAACATCTTTTGGCACTGGAAGTCCAAGGGCCTCTCCGGTAGCCGTGACATTGATGACGCCTTCTGCTGCTTCGATGCCGAGAGCATAACCCGTTGAAGTGCGGAGATTCGAGAGCCGTGCACCAAGATTCATTACATCCTGATAGGGATTGGTTTCAAGTGACATAGTTTAGGTTCCTGTCTTGTTGGCTACAACTTACGTGCATGGAACGGAAGAATTGCGGGAACGCCCGGCATACAAAGTGCCATGCGAGAGGATATACCTGCCTGACCAATTCCTTTACTTCGCTGCTGATTTCGATCCCTGCGGGGGTGCGGGGATATCGAAGGCATTCAGGGTGGCACAAGTATAGAGGTAAAGGCCGATGAGGAAAGTCAAATTGACGAGACCTTCTCTGCCGAAAGCGATCTCGGCTGCCTTGTACAAGTCGGCATCTACCTTATGCTCACTCGTAAGCTGCCGGGCAAAACGTTGCGCGACGATCTCTTCTGGGGAAAGCTCATCGGAGACTTCTCCTGCCCTGAGCGCGGCGATAGCCTGTTCGGAAAGTCCCGCCTGCCAAGCCAGTGCGGAGTGCGCGTAGATCTCATAGTGCGATTGCCATATGGAGCCCACACTCAAGATCACAACTTCCTGAACACGTTTGCTCAACGTGGTATGCTCGGACTCGGCTTTCATGAATTTGAGGAAGCCGGCCGAGATCGCAGGACTATAAAGGAAGGGATTGAACGGCCCGATAAATCGTCCCTGTTCCGTCTTGCCCTCAAAGCCAGCTTTCGTGGCCCAGGGTATGAGCGTCTGGTCTATCTGGTGATAAATATCTTTCTGCTCTGGTTTCAGGGTGTCCGGATCGAGCAGGGGTAGCCGTCCCCCAAGCTTTGCGTCGTTCATTCATATCTCCTTTTTCTCTCTTGAAGCTGTCGATCTTGTACGTGCCAGTTTTTGCTAGGGTACCAATGGCTGCCAGGCAAACTCGCAGTGGCCGTCTGGCTGAACGTGTCCCAGGCCGGGGAAAGTGATGTGCGAACTGGCAACCAGGTAATTTCGCTCGGCAGCCACCCCCAGGAGGTGCGTTCGCGTAGCGATGC
>CAXUCT010000124.1:4742-8150 GCA_964249415.1 uncultured Bryobacteraceae bacterium
ACGTCGAAGCTCGAGAACAGTTCAGGATGCGCAAATTGAAGCTGCTCAAGATGGATGATATCTCCCCAGTGAAGCAGTTTCTTGCCGCCAGAGGTAAAAAGAAACGCCATATGGCCAGGGGTGTGGCCCGGGCGCCGGAATGGCGGTGACACACGGAAGCAATTCACCGCCTTCTCTAATCGCTACGAGCTTGTTCGCTTTCAAGCAAGGATCGATCGCGTGTGCCTCCTTGAAAGCATGCTTCTTGTCTTCCGGAGCCGCTTCGGCGTTCTTTGGATCAAACCAATAGTCCATCTCAGCCTGTGCGACATAGACCGTCGTGTTTGAGAAGAGCACGTCACCGTGCTCGCTGACGCCGTCCGCGTGATCAAGATGCAGATGTCAGCAGGATAGCCGTGAGCGAAGCTGCGCTGAAACCGGCGGCCTCCAGCGTCTTCATTAGCTTGCCGATCCCGGGTCCGCCAGAGCTGCCAAACCCCTTATCGACCAAGTAACGTCGCCTTTGATGACGACGAGGTAAGCATTAATAGAGATGGACACGATCACAGGTTCCTGTTGCTCCCACATCATGACAGCCACGCGTTCGGGATCGTGCATAAAGTCTTCCATGGTCCAACGTACCGTTTCCGTCAAGGAAAGCTATTAGCTTCGCGCCTCCGAGGCGTGCCGGTACGTCTCATCTCGGTAGTTGTAACCTGATTCCGTCTGTTCTGCTTGATTCTGCTGTGCTATATTTCCGCCTCTCTTTTGCGGTAATCTGAAGTAACCGACGATGGCGGGGAGAGCATGCAAAGATCACGCGTATTCTAACAACTGAATGCGATATCGGGGTGCAAGCGCTTCCGCTCTTGCCTGGGCAGCCGCCTGTGCTGCTGCATCGAGCTTGGGAGGCGGCGTCGTTCGTGTTGCAACAGGAGCCCCCACTTCGGCAAAAAACTTATCTAATCCTGGTGGCCGAGCACAAAGAGCGTTGGGAACGACACGATTATCGGACGAGGTGTAATGGAATTAGGCCGAGGGGCTGCTGATTTGCTGTTTAAGTCCGCTGCTCCGTTCTGCCGCAGAAAGTGGTAAACAGGCGGACTGTCCCCGTGAAGCGTGAAGTGGCTACATGACTCTTTTCATTCGGGCACGGTTCTGCCGGCTAAGCCGAAGAAAGCTGCGGCAGCAAGCAAATGGCGATCGTTGGTCCAGATCTCTACTTCGCCTGCCTGTAACGCAGTCGCGAGATGGATGGCATCGCCAGCGCGTAACGGAACGGTTGGCGGGAGCGCACGGATTAGAGTTGCTGTTCTTCGCAGAAGAACATCCGTAAGGGAAATCAGGTTCCAAAAACCGGCCTCGACGTGGCCTCTGAAGAGATCGATTAGCTCGTGACCTTGGGTAATCGTAAGAGATCCCTCGCGGATATGGCGGTGAAACACGCAAGTCACTTCGATGAAGGCCCAAGATGACGAACAGATGTGCGATGCCCTGCGAATCAGGCTCCTTACTGCTCGCGCATCTGGCTCATTCACGTAATACTTGGCGAGGTAAGCAGAGTCCAGATACATTTTCAGCGGTCTTCTTCAAGAAAGTGTCCGCTATCCGCAGCTACGGAGGGAAAGCGCCGCCAAACATCGGGCAAATCCGGCAACCGAGGTCTAGTGGACTTTTTCGAAATAGGCCTTAGCTCCGCCACGGGTTCGCCACGGCGCTCAATCAAAATCACTGCTCCATCGGCGGCTTCGCGCACTAACTCAGACGTTCGAATATGCAGATCGCGAATGGAAGCCTTTCTCATGTGCTACATTGTAGCACTTTGACGGCGCGCTGAGCGCCATGCCTCTTCTGAGCTCTTGACAATTCGCGCTCATTTGCCTCTGGTTACTCGCGGAACTGCCGGCCGGACGGCTTGATCCCATTCGGCAAATTGCCAGCAATGTTTTCCATTGACCGCGATTGCACGGCATCTTAAATTCGTCTCGTTCGATCATGCTGAAACTAAGCAAGCCGGCTCAACAGTCGGCCCATCATGCTCACGTGGCCCAAACCTTGCCTGCAGAAATGCTTTGGACCACGCGTCTGGGCGTTCCTCTGGCATTGGGTGAAATGGGCTGGATGTCGACTTATATCGTAGATGCGCTGATGATTGGCCGGATGCCGCACTCGGCGCTTTCGATTGCGGCCTCCTCGCTGGGTAACACCATTTTCTACGCGATCGCTTTTTGCGCAATCGGTTTGCTGACCGGGCTACAGACATTGACAGCGCAGGCGTATGGCCGGGGGGATGAAAAGGACTGCGTGTTTACGCTTGCGCAAGCCATGTGGTTCGTTGTGCTGCTAACACCACTGGTGATGGTGGCGACCCTGGCGGCCATCCCGCTACTCTCCGTTTTCAAAACACCGCCGGATATCACGCTAGAGACCAGCCGCTATCTGCACGCGTTGATATGGTCGGCAGCTCCACTGCTGGTGTATTGGGCGCTGCGAAGGTATTTGCAGTCGATGGATCGAGTGATTCTTATTACCGTTTCGCTGGTGAGCGGCAGCCTGGTCAACTTCGTCGCTGACTGGGCGTTTCTTTATGGACACCTGGGACTACCGCGATTCGGAATCGCGGGATCGGGTTGGGCCACCTGCGTGGTGCGCGTATTTGCTATGTTATTGCTGCTGATAGCGCTGCGGCGGGATTTTCGCGGTAGCGCGATTCGGAGTTCACTTTCGATGATGCGACCGGAGTGGCTTCGTCTCCGAGCGCTATTGCGAATTGGCTGGCCCGCTGCGCTGGAGAGCTTAGGCGATCTTGGCGTCTCCACTTTCATGTCGGTACTTTGCGCGCGCTTAGGAGCGACTTTACTGGCTGCGCACCAAGTGGTGCTTGATCTGGACGCCTTCATTTATATGGCGCCGCTGGGCCTTTCTTATGCGACGGCAGTTCGAGTCGGACAAGGGGCAGGGCGAAACAGCGTTCCGCAAGCACGTCGATCTGCGAAGGCGAGCATGTTGCTTGGGTTGGGTTTCATCTCGATTGCGGCCTCTCTTTTTACGGGATTTCCACGTTTCTGGGCAGGACTGTACAGCAACGATCCGGCTGTGGTTTCCGCTGCTGCTCCCATTTTTGCGTTGTGTGGAGTTCTCCAGTTTGGTGACGCTGCCGGAGCGATACTGGGTGCAGCCCTGGTGGGGGTTGGCGATACGCGGACTCCACTGATTGTGAATACGGTATGGTCATGGATGTTGGGCATGCCGCTTTCTTATTGGCTTACGTTTGACAGGAATTTCGCGCTGCGGGGGCTTTGGAGCGGACGTGTTTTCGCGGCGATTGGATCTTCGCTTACCTTGGCGTTCGTGTGGCAGCTTCGGCTGCGGGGCATGAATCTCTCGATTCGTAGTGGCCGGGGTTTTTATCAACCGCTACAGCCATCG
>CAXUCT010000124.1:8160-11188 GCA_964249415.1 uncultured Bryobacteraceae bacterium
GGACTCCTCACCATTTGTCAAATCCTCGAATCCAAGTTTCCGAGAACGCCGCTTCTCAGCCAGTGAGCCGAACATCGATAAATACTACGCCGCTAGTCGCGAGTACTGGTGCCATTACCGGCGGCTGCGGGATCCGGTCGCCCGGCAGCTACCAGGGCTGAAAAGATCTCAGCTTGATGGTTGATTGAAACTGACAGATGCGCGTCATCAGGGTAGAACATCGGACTGCACCGCGGGACGACGCTTGTGATATAGCGACCGCACTCAACAGGTACATTGCGATCCCGAACTCCGTGCCAAAGCAAGACGGGAACCTGAATGGCAGCGAGGTCGATCTCCCAGGGTCGCGCGATCAACGATACATCCATTGCCGGACCCGAGGTACCCTGCCGACACGCCTCTTCGAAGCACGCTATGAATCCAGCTTGGATCTCTGGTTTTTGAAACAATGTTCGGTCTGGTTCCGGCAGCATCGCCGTCATCCGTTCACCTGCCCGCGTTCCGCCACGGCGTATGGCGCGTAGGTTGAGCCGAAACAGGCCGCTGAGGAGCATCGGAGCGAGCTGACCGAGACGGAACATGATTCGCATCGGTGCAGTAAAGGAGGCGAGCACGCCGGGCGCATCTGCTGGAGCTGTTCCACCTAGTATCCCGACGGCGAAAACCTGTTCTGGAATCTCTAACCCGCAAGCCAACGCGTAGGGTGCTCCTCCCGAGGAGCCCAAAACAGCGAACTTGCCTAGCCCAAGTTGGGCAGCAAGATCGCTGACGTCTTCCGGCCAATCGGTAATCTGCCGCCTCCTCTTAGAATCGGAGTAACCTATGCCAGGTCGATCGGGAATTATGACGCGCGCCCCGAGAGCGATCACCGTTGCGGAATTCACGATCAAGTCACCCTCCGCGCGCGAGCTGGGAACACCGTGACAGTGGATGATCGGCGTTCCCTTTGGGTCCCCGTACTCCGCATAAGCTAGAACGCGACCGTCACGCAGTTGGATGTGCCGGTGTTCTGTGTGTGGCATAAGCGCCTTTCTCATTAAGTTCACTCCTCAGCGACAGGATGTGTTTGCAAGAATATACCAAGCGGTATAAAATACGCAATAGTATGAAAAAAAGTTCGCTGCAGAAAACGGACGGCTCAACCGGAGCTGCTGAGTCAGTCAGCAAGCGTTCCCGAACACGCGCCACTCTGGTAGAGGCAGCGTCGCAGCTTATCGCTGAAGAAGGTTACGACCGCCTCTCAATGGATAGGGTTGCGGCGAGGGCGGGAATGACCAAAGGCGCCATCTACGGCA
Source organism: uncultured Bryobacteraceae bacterium (assembly GCA_964249415.1). Classification (GTDB taxonomy): domain Bacteria; phylum Acidobacteriota; class Terriglobia; order Bryobacterales; family Bryobacteraceae; genus Bog-105. The sequence continues at coordinate 9,456 of CAXUCT010000124.1, forward strand.
ACTTTGCCAGCAAAGAGGACTTAGTTATGGAAGCTTTTTCGGCAGGTGTGAGACGGTCGCCGCCCCAGCTTGCTCCAGACCGCTCGCTTGCTGAACAGTTCCAAGTGCTCGCGGAAGACTTAATCGCACAAGCGCCCTCGGCCCGTGCAACCGCCACAAAGCTTGTAGCCTTCCAGCTTTATGCGCTCACCCACGAAGAAATGCGTATACGCGTGGCGAAAGAGAGAGCCGAAATTTACCGACGGCTAGAGGTTTGGGCTCGTCGCGTGCTTTCAGTTGATGAGCTTCCGATGTCACTGGCGCAATTCGTGCGGATGCTGCACGCACTCTCAAATGGGCTGCTGGTCGCTTACGCCCTTGCGCCGGATGCCATCTCGGCTGACGTAGTTCGCGCGACGTTCGCAGCACTGGCTGGAAATAGACTAGACCCAGCAATGCGTCCTCGCCCGGACGCGGCTCGCAAGAGCCATCATCCGTCCCGTCGGTCACAAAGCGCTCCTCCGAATCGAGACGGAATGGGATAGATCCTGGGAAACGCCAAGGGTTTAGGAACCAGATAAAGACGCCCCGTCGGTGGAGACCGAGATACAGCGTTATCGGAAAGGGGCAAAAGCGGACGGAGGGAGATTAATCTTGCCCATGTCAGAGTTTACTGCCTCCGTCCGCTTTTCCTCACAACGCTGATGAGACCAATTCTGCCGGCCGTTTCCCACGGGCAATCGCTTTATTCCTCGAAGTCTATCGAGTAAGCTGTGGGGTGGCCCGCAGTCTTGTAATCCTGTTTTTCAGCTCCGTGATTGTGGCGCAAGCGTTGGGCCAGGGCGGCACGCTTGACCCGGCGTTTGAAAGCATTCCATTTGGGCAGTGGCTAGAGGGACGCGACCAGGCACGCATTCGCTGGACAGCGAGCGTCCCTCACGCGGAACTCTCATTTCACCAGCGGCTGATGGCGCGAGTGGAGTTCAGAGTGGATGGCCGGGATCTCCAATCGCGCCGTGGCAATGGCAAGCTGGTGTTCTTTGTCCAGATTATGGATGGGGAAAGGCGCTATCAGAACCACGGCAGCATCGATCTGAAGCAGCTTGACGAGCACATCAAAGGCGCGGACGTGGAGTACTCGCAGCCTGCGTTTTTTCTGCCGGGAGAGTATCGGCTGGCAGTGGCGATCCTTGACACTGCTACAGGCGAGCACAGCACCAAACAGGTTGAGTTTCGCATTACGCCGCTGCGGCACGATCCGCTGCCGGACGCGTGGCGCGATCTGCCGCCGGTTGAGTTTACCGGCAAGGAACAAGGGAGCGACGATTGGTTTCTGCCCGACATTCAAGGGCGATTGCAGTGGGCCGCGGCCGTGCATTCCCCGGCGCGACTCGATGTGATTCTCAACGTGGCTCCTTCGGCGGTTTCGGCGGGATCGCATCCGGTGCCCAACAGTGGTTTGGCGGCTCTGATTCCTACTCTCAAAGCGATTACGGAGACGGGGTCGTCGACGATTGCGGAAAAAGTTGAGTTGGTTGATCTCGCGCGCCGGCGCGCCGTGTTCCATCAAGATGACGTGCATGAGCTTGATTGGCCCCGATTGAAGGCGTCTTTGGGCGAAGCGAATACAGCGTCGATTGACATTCACGCGCTTTCTGACCAGCATCACGATGCGCAGTTCTTCGTGTCGCAGGTGCGGCGGCTTCTCCGGGCGGAGGAACAGCCTGGCATTCTGGTGGTGCTCACGACGCCTG
>CAXUCT010000125.1:0-4413 GCA_964249415.1 uncultured Bryobacteraceae bacterium
TTTTGGCTCCGTCAACGTGCCTTGCATCTCCAAAACTCCTGTTTCACCGTCGAACCGCCGTCCTCCGAGCAGCAAAAGCAGCTCGCGCTCTACCTCCGCTACCAAACCACTCACGACCGCGCCTTCCACCAAGCCCTGAACGGCCTCCTAAAGTTAAGAGCCGACAAGCACAAAGCCGAAATTGGCTTCGAATCGCAGGCGCGCAAGCGAAGCGTCGAAACCCGGCAACAAGAGGACCACGCGCGCAAGCTGGCAGTCGAAAAACGCAAGGGGGACCTGCACGAAATAGACCTGATCCTTGCCGAAGCCAAGCTCGATCACCAAATTCTGCTCAACCGGAACACGCAACCGGTCGCGGACCGCGCTTCTCTCGATGTAATGCGCCACATCCTGGTCCGGAAAGCCGCCTAAAGTAGGTCGGCCATTCTTCGCGCGGCAAGGTGAATACCCTACGTGCGCCTCCAAGCCAGCCCGAGCTCCCCGTCCATGCCGTACCTCCGTCCGATAAGCAGCCGTGCTGATACCGGAGCGTCCCGCATACTAATGAGACACCCATGCACAACATGAACGGTACGGTTGCCGTATCGGTCGAAGGTCTATACAAATCCTACGGCGCTGTAGAAGCCGTTCGCGGCATCGACCTCGAAGTTCGTACCGGTGAAGTGTTCGGACTGCTCGGCCCAAACGGGGCAGGGAAGACCACCACCATCGAAATCCTGGAAGGCTTGCGGCCCCGCACGAGCGGTAAAGTGTCTGTCCTCGGCTTTGATCCCGCCGTTCAAGTCAAGGAACTGAAAAATACCATCGGAGTCTGCCTCCAGGCCACCAACCTGCCGGACAAGATGAAGGTTCACGAAGCGCTCGCGCTCTTCGGTTCCTTTTACACTCGCCATACCGACCACAACCTAGTACTCAAACGTCTTCAGCTCTGGGAGAAGCGCGACGCCTTCTACAAAACTCTCTCCGGCGGTCAGAAGCAGCGCGTTGCTCTCGCCCTCGCGCTTGTCAACGACCCCACGCTGCTCTTCCTCGACGAGCCCACCAGTGGCCTCGACCCACAAGTTCGACATGAAATTCATGGTGTAATTCAAGAACTTAAGGAGAATCGCCGCTCCATTCTGATCACCACCCATTACATTGAGGAGGCCGAACGGCTGTGCGATCGCGTCGCCATCATCGACGCCGGAAAGATCATCGAGCTTGGAACTCCTCGCGAAATTCAGCAGCGAACCCTTGGACAAACACTCATCGAAGTGGCTACGAACGAAGCTATGCCGATTCAACAGCTACCCGAAGGCTTGCGCAATAAAAAATATACTTTGGGCGATGAAGGACGTACGCTCTCCATGCAGAGCGACGACCCCGCGGCCGCCATCGTTGAAATTGTCAAATGGATTGACCAGCATGGCCTTCGCCTCATCGACATCCACATGAAACGCCCCACTCTCGAAGATGTCTTCATCGAACTCACCGGCAAGAAACTCCGCGAATAAATGAGACCCTACCTCGCTCAGACAAAAAGCAATCTCCGGTTAATGGCCCGCGATCGCTCCGTCCTGTTCTTCAGCTACCTCTTTCCTCTGACATTTTTCTTCATTTTTGCGCAGGTCTTCGGAGCCGCGAAAAGCCCGGCCGCCATGGCGCAGGTCATTGCCGCGGTCCTCATCATCGGTGTCCTCGGGAGCGGCTTTTTTGGCGCCGGCATGCGCACCGTGGCCGAACGCGAAACCGGCGTCTTGCGTCGCTTCAAAGTCGCCCCCATTTCGCCCGGGCCCGTCATCGTCGCCTCTATGGTCTCTGGGCTGGTCGCCTTCCTGCCTTTGGTCGTCATGTTCCTCGTCATTGGCCGTGTCTATTACCACGCTCCCTATCCTTCCAACATCGGCTCGTTGCTTGTGTTCGTCGGCGTTGGCGTACTCGCCTTCCGCTCCATGGGAATGATCGTTGCCTCCGTCGTCAACTCATCGCAAGAGGCGCAGCTACTCATCCAACTTCTCTACCTGCCCATGCTGTTCTTGAGCGGCGCGACATTCCCCGTCAGCATCATGCCCATCTGGCTCCAGACGGTTGCGCAGTTCCTCCCCGCCACCTATCTTTTTCAAGGTATTCAGTCCATCCTGCTGGCCGGGGAATCCATCTTCGCCAACTTATTCGCTGTGCTCGCACTCATCATCGCGCTCTGCGTTGCCGTATTCGTCGGCATCAAGCTCTTCCGTTGGGAGAAGGAAGAGAAAATCCAGAACTCCGCCAAACTCTGGATCTTAGCTGTCTTGGCGCCCTTCATCCTGATGGGCGTATATCAAGCCCGCACCCAACAAAACATCAAGAAAGAGAAGATCCTCACCCGCAACCTGCTGCGCAAGCGATCTTTCTTGTACCAAAACGCCAACATCATCGTCGGTGATGGTGCCGTCATTCCAAACGGCTCCGTGCTTGTCCGGGGCGGAAAGATCGCGCAGATCTTCAAAACTCCTCCGGTTGATACGAAGTCTCTCGAAGCGGAGGTTATCAACGCGGCTGGCAAGACCCTCATGCCCGGCTTGATCGACATGCACGTCCACATCGGCGCGCCAGGCGGCGTCTACGACGATCCCAAGAAATACGCTAATCCCAACGCCGGTGAGCGCCGCCTCGCTGCTTATCTCTACAGCGGCATCACTGCTGTCCGAAGCACCGGAGACTTTCTCCAAAACTCCCTAGATCTGCGCGCCGAGATCCGTTCGGGCAGCTATCTCGGAGCCGAGCTCTTCGCTTGCGGTCCCCTCTTTACTGCCGAAGGTGGACATCCTACCGAGTTGATCAAGAACTTCCCCTCCTCCATGCAACCCACTGCTACCGCCGAATTTGTCAGACTTCCGAAATCCCCCGAGCAGGCGCGGAATCAAGTCGACGATCTGAAGAAGGTCGGCGTAGATTGCATCAAATCCGTTCTCGAATCCGGCTCCGCTGGATGGGGACTGTTCAATCACCTCGACGCTGCCATCTACCGCGCCATTGTCGACCAAGCGCAAAAGGACCGCCTAGCGACCGCAACTCACACCGGCAATGCCGCCGATGTCGAAGAGGCTGTCAATGCCGGATCAAATAGCATTGAGCATGGCTCCACGACCGATTTGATTCCCGCCGGAACGTTCACGCAAATGAAAGCCAAGGGCATCGCATACGACCCCACGCTGAGCGTCTTCGAAGGTGTCGTAGACGGGCGCACCGGCAATGCAGAGCTTCTGAATCGCACCATGCTTCAACAAGTCGGCCCAGCCGATCTGCTCGTTTCAACTCGCGCCATGCTCGAAAAGAATGGAGCCAAGGCTACGCCGGACGAGATGCGGCCCTTCACCGATCGCCTGAATGGAAACCTGCTCAGCGCCTACAAGGCTGGCGTGTTGCTGATCGCGGGCTCAGACGCAGGTAACATGCTCGTCATCCACGGACCCACCATTCAGCATGAATTGCAGCTGTGGGTAAAAGCCGGCATTCCTCCTGCCGTTGCTCTCCAAGCCGCGACTTTCAATGCGGCAAAAGTGCTTCGCGCCGACAACCGCATCGGTTCCATTCGCCCCGGACACGACGCCACCATGATCCTGCTCGATGGCGATCCTCTTCAGGACATCGCGAACACCGAGCGCATTTCCCACGTGATGTTCCGCGGCGAGATCATTTCACGCTCCGAACTTTTCGATCAAGACGGCAAGTAGTGCCAGAGAAACGCCCGCCAAAAACACTCGACCGCGTCCTCTCCAAGGCGGGCTTAGGATCGCGTACCGAGGCCCGTAGCTGGATCGGTTCGGGCCGTGTTCGGGTGAATGGCAAAGTCATCCAAACTCCCGATCACTGGGTGGACCTTGGGAAAGACAAAGTCACCTTCGACGGCAAGCCGGTCGGCAAAGCTCAGCTTCGCTACGTTCTTCTCTACAAACCGAAAGGCTACCTCACTACCTATCGTGACCCGGAAGGCCGCCAGACCGTCTACGACCTGATTCCAAATGTCGACCAATTTGTCGGTACCGTAGGGCGTCTCGATCTGGATACCTCCGGCCTGCTGCTGCTCACGAACGACAACGCGCTCGCAGAGGCCCTGACCAACCCCGAGGGTAAGATGCCTAAGACCTACTTGGCAAAAGCTTCAACGCTGTTGTCGGACGAGCAGCTTGCGCAGCTCGCTCAAGGAGTCGAACTGAGTGACGGTCGGACACGACCTGCTATCGTCCGTCGCGTTCGCGACAGCGCCAAGTATACTTTCCTCGAACTAACCATCACAGAGGGCCGCAATCGCCAGGTCCGCCGCATGCTCGAAGCCATCGGCAGCAAAGTGCTGAAGCTCGTCCGCACCAGCCTTGGCCCACTGACGCTAGAAGGCCTGCAAATCGGAGAGTGGCGCGAACTAACGTCCGCCGAAATCACCCGGCTTAAACG
>CAXUCT010000125.1:4423-4727 GCA_964249415.1 uncultured Bryobacteraceae bacterium
TGACTCGCATCGCCCGAAACCCGAAACCAGTGGTTTTCCCCACACGGAACTCGCCATGCTCCGCAAACATTCCGTTGCGTTCGAAACCGAGCCGCGTGTGAGCAAGCGGTGTTTGAAAGACTAAACAAACGTCTTGAACTCGACCACGTCCCCATCCTGCACCACATACTCTTTACCTTCGGTTCTCAGCTTTGCCAACTCACGCGCCCGGCCAAACGATCCCGCGGCAACCAGGTCAGTGTAAGAAACGCACTCCGCCGAAATGAACGCCTTCTCAAAATCCGAATGGATCACCCCGGCCGCT
>CAXUCT010000125.1:4737-11151 GCA_964249415.1 uncultured Bryobacteraceae bacterium
CTCTATCACCGGCGTGAATCGTCCAGGCCCGCGTCTCCTTCTCTCCCGTCGTGAGATACGTCCGCAATCCCAGCAGATGATACGCCTCCCGGATCAAGTTACTTGCGCCCGTGTCAGCGACGCCCAGCCCCTCCAGGTACTCCGCGCGCTCTTCGGGAGCGAGCGTAGCCAGCTCCGACTCAATCTCTGCTGAAACGACAATTGCGCTGGTGTCATGGTGCTCCCCGGCATACTGCCGAACCTGTTGGACAAACTTGTTCGTATCAGCCGTCGCTAGATCTTCTTCTGCAACGTTGCACGCAAACAACGTCGGCTTTGCAGTCAATAGAAAGAAGCCCTTCACCGCTGCTTTCTCTTCCGGCGTAAGATCCAGCGTCACAATCGTCTTGCCCGTGTTCAAATGCCGTTCCAGCTTTTCAAGCAACTCCACTTCGGCCACAGCTTTCTTATCGCCGCTTTTGGCCGCCTTCTGCTGCTTTGCCCTGCGCTTCTCTACAGCTTCCAAATCGGCCAGAACCAACTCTGTGTTGATAATCTCTATGTCGCGCACCGGGTCAACCGTATCCATCACGTGTTCGATGTTCGAGTTCTCGAAGCAGCGCACCACCTGAATAATCGCGTCCACCTCACGAATGTGGCCCAGAAACTGGTTCCCTAGTCCTTCGCCTTGACTCGCGCCCTTCACTAGCCCCGCGATATCCACGAACTCAAATACAGCTGGCACAACCTTCTGCGAACTACTCAGTTTCGATAGCACCTCCAGGCGATCATCCGGAACTGTCACCACTCCCGTATTCGGCTCAATAGTACAGAAACGATAGTTCGCGGCCATGGCCTTGCGCGTCTGCGTCACCGCGTTGAACAAGGTGCTCTTCCCAACATTGGGAAGCCCCACAATTCCAGCTCTTAACATTCCATCCCATCTTCGCGTACAGTGCCATCATGTGAATGGTGGAATTCGAGCGGGAACTAGAGCGAGTCTTGCCCGGCGACCTGCCGAATCGCGACCGGCTGATCCAGAAGGCAGCCCAACACCTCCGGCTGATCGCATCCGCCAACGAGTACATGAATCTGACCCGGATCACGACTCCGCAGGATGCGGCCATCAAGCACGTCTACGATTCCGTTGCGCCTTGGCGGCACTTTGAAGGCGCTGAACGCGTCCTGGACGCTGGAACCGGCGCCGGCTTTCCCGGTGTTCCGTTGGCGATTGTTCTCCCCCATATCCGCTTTACACTTTCCGAATCCACTCAAAAGAAGGCCCGCTTCGTGGATTCGGCCGTAGAGAGCTTGGAACTTCCCAATGTCCAAGTCACAGCCGAACGAGCTGAAGAAGTGGCGGCTACTCAACGCTTTGATCTCATCACGGCGCGCGCCGTAGCGCCAGTTGCGCGTATTCTGGACCTGTTTAGAAAACCGTTAAAAGAAGGTGCGCGGCTGATCTTATTCAAGGGACCAGACGTTGACATCGAATTGGGGGAGGCGCAAGCCTGTCGAGCATTTGCTACCGTTCTCTGCCGATACGAATTGCCGGACGGGCTCGGTGCGCGTACGGTGATCGAACTAAAAGCTAGCTCCGTTGAGAGCCGACCGCGTCGTAAGCGAGCACAAGCCAGCCGGCAATAAAGGCTAAACCGCCGATAGGGGTGATGGCCCCAAGAATCCGCGTGCCGGAAAGAGCTAAAGCGTAAAGACTCCCGGAGAAAACGATGATGCCGATTAGCAGCAACCACGCCGAACGAGACTGTCCGGCCAGGCTGATGGAGTTCGTACGAGCAAGCAGGCTCACAAGGAGGATTCCCAGCGCGTGAACGAAGTGATAGAACACTGCCTTTTCGTAGACGGTTAGGGAATATGCATCCAGCCGGTTTCTTAGCCCATGAGCTCCAAATGCTCCCATAGCAACAGCGAGCGCCATCAGGGACGCACCGACGGCGGTCCAGTTCATCAGCGCGCCACAAGCGCGTGCTTCTCGCGGCAGGCGTCGGAACAATAGTAAAAAATCTGAGCGCCTACTTGCTGGCGGAATTTTGTGGATTCTGCAACATAGGTTCCACACACAGGGTCTTTGTGCAGTTCACCGGCTTGTCCCTGGCCGGTTCCGGTCTGGTTCTGATTCGGCGGCGGCGTATTCGTAGCTGGGTTGGGCTGCTGATATCCTTTGGACGCGTTTGCCACGCCTTTCATGAGGCTCGTTATCACTGCCCGAGCTACCAGGATGAGGAGGATTGTAAAGAGTGACTCAATAGCTACACGGAACATGGGAATGACTTCAGATTGGAGGGGCACTCAAGGGAATGCCCCAAGGGGAGAATAGTGCTTACTGTTTCTTCTTGGTGCTGGCAGCGGCCGGATTGTGGATCTTGGTTTGCACTGTCTGGCCCATGGCTTGCAGCATGGCGGTCGCTTCCTGTGCATGCTTGCCGTTCGGCTGCAGGTCCAGATACTTCTGCAGGGCAGGAGCAGTCTCGGGCGGGTAGCTTTGCGCGCCGGTCTTCGGGTCCACGGAGCCCTTCATCATTTCCAGGCTTCCTAACTGGTACCATGCTTCGGCGTAATTGGGATCCGCATCCGTGGCCTTCTTAAAGAAGTCAGTGGCCTGGGCCGGCTGGCCTCCATTTACAAGATTCGCGCCCATGTTGAAGTAGGCCTTTGAGGCCATAGCGGGGTCAAGTTGTGCAGCCTTGGTCAGAGCTTCAGTTGCTTCGGGCATCTTCTTTTCAGCCCCGTAAATATTCCCCATCTGGTTGTAAATAGCGGCCTCGTTCGGATTGATGGTCAGTACCTGCTTGTAGGCGTCGAGGGCTGCATCGAAGGACTTGTTTCGGTCGTCCCCCGTCTGTGTTTGCGCTAGACCGTAGTAAGAATCACCGAGACCACCCCAAACCGCTACCTGCTTGGCATCCATCTCCGAGGCTTTCTTGTAGTTGTCAATGGATGTCTGGTAATCAGCAGCTTTCTTTGCGGGATCAGTGTCGGCAGCGGCAGCTGTGCCGGCGTCCTTGCCGGCGGTGAACGCATCGTTCAGAGCTTTGTTTTTCTTCATCTGCTCCGTTCGCTGCTTCAACTGAGCCTCGTACTGCTCTTTCTGCTCCTTGCTCATGCCCCGGGCTTGCTCCTGCGTGACCTGCCCGGTATTGTTGGCTTGCTGCGTAGCTGCCTGCTGTTTCGCAAGCTTGCTCATATCGAAGTCTACCGGTGGGTTATCACCATACCCTGAGTGGACTTTGTTTACCTTGTCCATCAGCTTGCCATCCACCATCAGGCTGATGTCGAAGTCGCCGGAGGGAAGGCCGGTATACAGCCAATGTCCGCGCTTGTCGCTCTTAACCTGATAGTGACCCTTGATATCCGTGCGATCAAGCACGATGAGTGCACCCTTCATGGGCTGACCGTTTTGATCTTTGACGTCTCCTTGCATCGTAGTCGTTTGGGCCCAGGCGGAGCAGGCCACAAGCAGGAAACCGCCTAAAAGATGCGGAAGTCGCAACCGGGCGAACATAGCTTTTTGATTCTCCTTATCTTGAATTCAGCCTAAGCATACTACACCGTTAGTAAACGAGAATACATGAAACTGCAAGGAAAACCCATTCGGCTGCGTCCAACGCACCCATAGCCGTAGCTCATGCATCTATATGTCAGGGGAGTCCGTCTAGTTAGAATGAGGGGACGCTTGGGACACTTGCTGTTCGGGGCGGTTCTGGTCACCGCCGGCTGCTCTGCTGTGCCTGTAAGCGCGTTGCAAGCTGCGGATCAGGGCCTGAAACAGGCAGAAGAACGATACGGCCGAACAGACTACGAGGGCTCCCTCGCGTTGCTCAGCAAGGGCAGCGAGGATGCCGCGGCCAACTTCCTGATTGGCCGGGACTACTTCATGCTGGGCGACTTCAAGCAGGCGACCGACTACCTGCAGAAAGCGACCGCTGAGGCGCCCCGAAGCAGCGAATACATGGATTGGCTCGGCCGGATATACGGAAAACGCGCAGAGACGTCTAACCCGCTGCTCGCACCAGGATTGGCGGCGAAGGCCCGCCAGGCATTCGAACGCTCAGTAGAACTCGACCCCAAGAATAGCGAGGCGCTTGACGATCTATTCGACTACTACTTGGAAGCGCCGGGTTTTCTGGGTGGCGGCTACGACAAGGCCGCTGGTGTCGCCCAAAAGATCGCCGCGGTAGATCCGCCTGAGGGTTACTTCGCCCAAGCCAAACTGGCACAAAAACGGAAGGAGTTTCCATCCGCGGAGATGCACCTGCGACAAGCTATTGCCGCTGCCCCCCACGAGATCGGCCATAAGATCGCCTTAGCGCGATTTTTAGCGACTCAGGGACGAAACCGCGAGAGCGACGACGTGTTTCTGCAGGCCCAGAAGGATCATCCGAACGCACCCCGGCTCTGGTTTGCGCGCGCCGACGTTCTGATAAAGCAGAAGCGTGATTTGGCGGAGGCCAAGACGCTTCTCCAAAAGTATATGCATGCGCAGATCACCGTCGATGATCCACCCAAGGAGCAAGCAGCCCAATTGTTGAAGCAGGCCGGCGGCGCCTAGGCTCAGTGAATCTTACCGAAGCCATCAGCTTTAGCCTGCAAGCCCTGCGTGCCAATCGGCTGCGTACCTTTCTCACCGCGCTGGGACTGATCATTGGCAACGCTTCCGTCATTCTCGTCGTGACCATTTCGCTCGCCGGCAAAGACCTGATACTGGAACAGATCCAGGGGATCGGGTCGAACCTCGTGATGGCGAATTATCAGGCCGGCGGTCAGAACACAGCCCAAGTACAAGCCGACTTTGTGAAACTTGCCGACGTGCAGGCGCTTCGCGATGCTTTGGGTAACCAGATCATTGCGGCCACCGCGGTAGCGAATACGACCGACCAGATCGTTGTGAACGGCAAGATTCGCGAAGTGACCGTAGACGGCGTGGACGAGGACTATGCTCGAGTGCGACGCCTCGTTATCTTGCATGGCCGCTCTTTTGACCAGAGCGACATCGTTTTGCGTGAGCGTGTAGCCATGCTCATCGATAAGCTCGCGATCCGCATCTTCGGAAGCCAGGAAGCCGCGCTCGATCAGACGATCAAGATTAGCCAGCTTCAGTTCACGGTTATCGGCACATTCCGCGAGAGGACCAGCAGCATGGGGATCGGCGAAGTCGCGGACGAGACAATACTGATCCCGATCACGCTGATGAACCATTTCATGCAGTATGAACGCGTCGATCCGGTTTACATCTCCGTTCGAAACGCAGCCGATGTTCCAGCGGTTAGCCAGCAAGTCGGCGACATTCTACAGAAGCGGCATCGTCCGGGCGCGCAGTACAACGTTCAAAACCTCAAAGCCATCCTGGATGCAGCCAAATCGATTGTGCTTGTGCTGACGATCGTCTTGGTGATCGTCTCGGCTATCGCGCTGCTGATCTCCGGAATCGGCATCATGAACATCATGCTGGTGACCGTGACAGAGCGCACGCGAGAGATTGGCCTGCGCATGGCCGTAGGGGCTTCGCGTAAGGAAGTGCTGCTGCAGTTCCTCGTAGAGGCCGTGTTGATAAGTCTGGCGGGCGGAGTCGTGGGTATAGCGATTGGTCTTGCAATCCCTCTAAGCGTTCGCTTATTCACGAAGCAAGTGACCGTTCCCGTCTCGCCGCTCTCAATTCTTGTAGCCTTCGCCGTGTCCTTCGCAGCGGGCGTAGGGTTTGGACTCTTGCCCGCCCGCCGCGCCTCTCAACTCAATCCGACCGAAGCACTACGCTACGAATAAATTTAATTACACGAAAAAAGACGCATTCGGCTCTGAAAGCGAATCTTACCCCTGAGGCGCATTTACCGCTTCAGACATCGAAGGAGGCAGGATTAGATGGAATATAAGGATATAGCAAGTACAGAGCCGCGACCCGGGGCACGCGAGGAGCACCGCGAGGGGCCGGTAGCCAGAAGCATTGAACAGCAAACCGCTAAGCTTCCCTCGGATTTGTTCTTATGGGCAGCTTTCGGTTCCATTGCCGCATCGCTCACGTTTAAGGCGACCGGAAAGGACCACGCCGCCCTCTTCGTTGGACAGTGGGCTCCTACGTTTCTAATTCTTGGCTTGTACAACAAAATGGTGAAGTTGCACGGCTCAGAAGGCGTTTAACTAGGTGAAGGGGTGCTCCCACGAGCACCCACGCACTCTAAACAGTTAACTATGCGTGCTGCTGGGCACTGACACGGCGGCGCGTCAACATGGCATAGGCCCCGAACAGCATGCCCGAGTAAAAGAGATCACCCAACAAAGTGCGGCCGAGGAACGGTAGGGCGGCTACATAGCAAGCGAGGAATCCAGCGGCGGTGTGCCCATAAATCGGGTTACCCCACCAGGAAGGCAAATTCGTAAACAGATAGAACTGGATGCTTCCAAGCACGGCCACTGAAGCAA
>CAXUCT010000126.1:0-7029 GCA_964249415.1 uncultured Bryobacteraceae bacterium
TTGTTCCTCTTCGATCCGTTTTGCTTCTTCAAGAGCCGTAGTGACACTATTGTCGGGCGCGGGTAGAGCCACCGCAGTCGAGACCTGGACCGGCTTCGCTTTCCGCAGCCCAAGGAAGAGTACAGCGGCGAGGAGTACCAGCACCAATGCTCCAGCTCCGATCTGAACGCGGCGGTCCATCAGTAGGCCGTCGAGGCGCGTTTTAGGTGCGTTCGATTGCTTGCTGGGGTCGCCTGTAGGAGGCTCGGCGTCCAGGGTCTGCTCAAACGGAAGAGTTTCAATAACAAGCTGGTCGCCACGGTCCGGAACAATCCCAAGTACGCCGGCAACGACGTCGTGAATGGCCTTCAGCTTCTCGGCAGGCGGGGGCAGGAAGACGCGCTGCATCTGCTTGCCCTTCATCTCCCACTTCACTTCCTGATCGATGAGGAGAGAAGCCGAAATGCGTTTCAGCATGCCGCGTGGGATTTTCACGTTCTTCACCACGCGGGAAGTCTCGAAGGCTACGTTCTCCGTGCGCCGGGAGGTCGAAGTGCCCGACACCATCGGCCGCGAGGCAGGGCGAGGTAGGTTGGAGGCCGTTCCAGGGAGGCCCGCGCCTTGCGTCGCGCCGGTGAGATCTTCCGACTTCTGCGAGCTCACCATAACCTATTTAGTTGGATCGTAAGCTTCTTCGCTCTGCTCCGTCGTCGTGAAATCACAATCCGCGGAGACGCCGACGCGAAACTTGCCCTCGCCGAGCAGCGGCTCAAGTGTCGCTTCCACTTTCGAGGCCAAATCTTTTTCGACCTGGTGCTGGTATTCGAGATAGGTATCGGACAGATCAGAGCCGTCGAGTGTAGTCTTATGCGGACGGTTCAAGAGATTCCCCTGCATGTCAAGCACGGAGACCGCGTCGGGCGTTAAGCCTTCGACTGCGCTCGCCACCAGATTCGTAACTGCCTGCACGTTTTGAGGAGTAAAATGGACCCCCGGCTTCAGCCGGAGCAAGACACTGGCTTTGGCTGGTTGCTGCGAATCCAGGAATACGGAATCCTTGGGAAATGTGACATGAACGCGCGCCGTATCCACCTCGTTCAGGGCTTTAATGGAACGCTCCAACTCGCCTTCCATGGCGCGGCGGTAATTAACGTGTTCCGTGAAGTCGGTGATTCCCAGATTAGTTTTGTCGAAGAGCTCAAAGCCGATGCGGCCGGTCTTGGGCAGACCGGCGCCGGCCATCTCCAGACGCAGCTCGTCGATCTTCGCTTCTGGAACCGAAACGGATGTTCCGCTATCGCTGATGCGATAGTCGACGCCGCCTTCTTTGAGCTTTTGCACAATGCCGGCGGCATCTTCGGGCGCCATGTTGGTGAAGAGAGGCTTGAAGTCGCGCTCATGTTTCCCCTTCACGAACGCAGTTAATCCGCCGGCGACTAACAGCGCCATGACCGCAATGCCAATACGCTGACGCATGGTCAGCGCCGTGAATAGTTGCTTTAGTTGGTCCATGAATCAGGGTCAGGGGAGCGGAATCACACCTGCATCTTCATGATTTCTTGGTAGGCGCCCACAACCTTGTTGCGAACTTGCATGAACATGTCAAATTGCAGCTCGGCGCTTTGCGTGGCGAGGATGGTGGAGTGCAGTTCCTGATTCTCTCCGGATAGGTAGCCTTGGATCGCTTTATCGGCTGTTGCGCGCGAGGACTCGACTTGCTGAATGGCAGTGTGCAACACATTCTTGAATTCGCCGCCACCGGCCTGTGCCGCGCCGGTCAGTCCAGTTGGCTGGATCTGCTGAATAGGGAGTGCCGCGCCGATCGATGAAATGGGGAAGGACATAATTTACCGGCTTACCGGAACAGGTCGATGGAACGTTGAATCATGTCTTTGACGGCGCCGATCGCCGCGACATTTGCCTGATATCCCCGCGAGGCGCCGAGCAGATCGACCATATCTTCTGCCGCGTTCACTTTCGGGAAGGCCACGTACCCATCTTTATCTGCATCTGGATGGCCAGGCATGTAACGCTTGTCTGGCTCGCTGCTATCGGTAATGACATCCGATACCCTTACGCCCGTTGATTGACCATCCATCTGCGAGGAGAAAACGGAAGAGAACGGGGATGCCGCAGAGTCGCTTTGAAAGACAACATCTTTGCGGCGGTAAGGTCCACCTCCGGCGGTACGCGTCGTGTCCGCATTGGCAATATTTTCAACCAGTACTTCGGCGCGTTGCCGTTCCGCGGACATTCCCGAGCCGCTGACCGACAAACTGGAAAACAAACTCATGACGATGAACTTCCTCCATCAATGGCCATGTGCACGATCTTAATTTGCGAGCGCATGAGATTCGAAGCAACGCTGAACCGCAGAGCATTTTCTGAAAGCAGGCGCGCCTCGCGATCCAGGTTCACGTTGTTGCCGTCGTTCTTCATCGTTAGACCTTGCACGTCCACAACCGCTGGCTGTGACCCGAACATGGCATTCTGAAACTCCGATTGAAAATCGATGTCCTTGGTGGAATAGCCTGGTGTGTCGGCGTTTGCGATGTTAGAAGCGACCAGCTTCTGACGCGCGCTGACAAGTGACATGTACTGATCGAGTGATCCGGCTACAGGGTCAAGCATTTTTGGGAGTCGCTTTGTAAATAAGCAACTGTTGTGCAAAAGAATGCGCAAGATTTACAAGGGTTACGGAGGAGGGCGCGTCACAATTTAGACGGATCGGAGAGCAAAGAGACAATTCTCTGACGGCTCAACCCTCGAAGCGCCAGGAGTGCCTTTGCGCGACGGCATGGACCGAGTTATAGGAGACTTCGCGCGTGACGGCTGAAAGCTGGGAGGAAATATGAGCCCGCATCACCCGCGCAAGGCTAAGGAGGTTATGGAACTCCTCGATAGCTGCTTGGCTTTGCGCGACAGGATTAGACGTTGAGAGGAGAGTAACTAAGTTATCAATGTAAGTCGGAAGGAGGGTTTGGACCTCGGTGAAGTCAGCCGCGGCAAGAGCATCCCGGAGGCGTTCTACTGTGTCGATGACTGCTTGCATTGCTATCCGAGAGATTGTGTGTTCTGATTTGCCTGCTGAGCGGCAAAAAGACTGGTCATGTAAGTGAGTTGTTGCTCCATGGACGCGATCGCTGCGTCGGCCTTGGACATCTGATTCGTCAGATTGGTCTGCAAAGTGGCGATCTGCGTCTGATCGGCCGCAACCTTAGTTTTAAGATCGCTCAGCTGTCCTGCAAGGGAAGTCGAATATGTGGTCAGTGATCCACTAACGGAGTTCGTTATGGAGTTGATCTCGTTACTCGCGCTTTGGAGGAAGCCGCCGCCTGATAGGGAGCCAAAGAAAGAGACGACATCAGAGACCGACTTAGAGGCCGCCTGATTGAACGTGGAAGCGTCGAAAGTGAGGTGTCCAGTCTGATCGACCGCAATGCCGACATCCGAGAGGGAATTGAGATTCCCGGATCCGGAAACATAGCCGTTGATGCTCTGAAGCGCGCTGCTCAATTGATAGACGATACTCTGCCCCGTTAGTGCGCCACCGCTCTGACCGCGCGATTTCGCAATCTCGTCAACGGCTGTGTTGTAAGCCGAAACCAGCGCGTTGACGCCGTTTTGAATCCCCGAAGCATTCTGAGCCACCGTAATGTTGGCCGTGCCGGTGGATGCGATATTGACAGCAAGACCGGTCGAAAGATCGAGCGATCGGGAGTCGGAGTTGACGGTGGACGGCGATCCATTGACCTGATACTGAACATAGGAGCCGGCGCTCAGCTGGTTCAGGATCGTGTTCGTGCCGTCACTGAGTTGTATCGCGCTGGGCGCGTACTTGCTGCCCTGTACGGAAAGCCGGTAATCGGGCGCCGTGGGGCTTCCGACGTTGACTACCGTGGCCTGCACATTCGCTCCGCTCGCATTAATCGCCTCCGCTAAGCTGTTCAAGTTGCCGCTCGGATTCGAGATATTAAAGGTCTGTTGGTCAACGGTTAGCGAGTAAGTAGTGCTCGAGTCGATGTTGCCGGAAGTGGGATCTGTTACGGTTGTGAGGCCGTTTTGACTAAGCGTGTTGGTGTGGCTGCCCGTGCTCAGCACGTTGATCGAATAGGAACCCGAGAAAACGCCGGAACTGACCGAGGCACTCGCGACCGACGTAGCGTCCACGCTGGCTGTATACGCGCCCGGCCCGGAGGAACTATCGATTCCGGCGAGGGCATTCTGAATGGATTGAAAGTCGCCCTGCAGCGTTGCCGCTTCACTCTGCTGGCTTTCCACGGTAGTTTCCTGGCTTTGCAGTTGCTGCATAGGCAGCGAGGCGAAGCTCACGCTGCGCGCGACAAATTGAGCCAAGCTCGAAGAAAAGGAACTGCTACCGGTGAATGCACTGGCCGGAGTGGTCGACATTTATGGATTCCTCTGAAGATCAAAAACAAGGGGACCGGCCGCGTTTCCGGCCGGTCCCCTCATATTTACTCGAACAATTAGCCCTGGAGAAGCTTCATTACGGACTGAGCTTCGGCATTGGCCTGCGCCATGGCAGCGACGGAAGCTTGCTGCAGAACCTGTCCCTTGGTAAGGTTGGCCGCCGCGGCCGCCACATCGGTATCGCGAATCTGGCTCTCTGCGCTTGAGTAGTTGGAGATCTGCGAGTTGGCTAGGTTGATAGCATACTGCAGCTTGTTTTCTCCCGCGCCGACCGAACCTTGTACCAGACCCAGGTTTTGAATGGCGTTGTTTATAGCGGTAATGGCCGCATTCGCGTTCGATGCGTCACTGGTCACCGGTGCCGTCGGCGTATAGTTGGCTTGCGCCGCGCCAAACGCCGAAGGGGTGGTGCTGTTGCTGTCCGCGATCGAGAATTGATTGGCGCTCTGGAACGATATGCCGTCGCCATTCGCGTTCTTCACGGCATACAGACCAATCGAGGCGGTTTTGGCGTTAATCGCCGAGATGGCGCCCGCCAAACCTTCTGAACCGGTGAGCGACACCGAGACTGCGCCCTGGCTGGTTGTGAACGACAAGTTCTCCGCCGTGCCGCCCGCGTAAGTGCCGCCGTCTAGATTGTAGTTCGAGGTGTTGGCGAGTGCCCGGTTTCCAGCCGTTTCATTGGTGACTCCGCTTCCGGCAGTCGCCGCCGCATCTTTCACCGTGAAGGCCGTCGCTCCGCTGAACTGCAGGCCCCCGTTGCTGTCCGTGCTGGCGGTAATTCCGTACTGGTTCAACGTCGAGTTCAATTGGCTAAGCGCTTGGCTGCCGCTGATGCCGCTTGCCGTCCCGGTGATTTGCGCTGACACCGTCTGAGCGCTTCCGTTGTTGTACACCTGGAAGTTGAGCGTCTGAGTCCCGCTTCCGGCGAGCAGATTCGTGGCGGTGTTCAGATTTGTTGTGTTCCCGTTGAACCCAACGCCGCCCCCCAGTACGTTACTGGTTGAGAGGCCGAGACTGGTGGCGTCTACCGCATTGGCCGAGCCGCTCAAATCCACGTTCACCGTGGCATTCGCCTGCGAATTCGCGCCGCCAATATAAACGCTCAATTGCTTATTGAAGGATCCGCCGGAGTTCAAATTGATGTTCGAAGCCTGGCGATCAATTTCCTGCACCAGCCCGCTAAATTCCTGGTTCAGGGTGGCGCGGTTGCCGGTGAAGGTTCCAGACGCCGACTGGGTCGCGAGCGTCTTCATGCGGTCCAAGATGGTGGAGATATTGCTGAGACCGCCGTCAATGATCTGCAGCTGAGCGGTCCCGTCATTGGCATTGCTGACGCCCTGGGTCAACTCCGTGATGCTGTCGCGCAGCCCGTTGGCTCTTGCCAGGCCGGCCGCATCGTCGCCGCTGCTGTTGATGCGGTAACCGGAGGTCAACGATTGAATGGTCTTGCTTTGCGCTTGCTGATTGAGGTTTAAGTTATTCTGACCGGAGATGGAATCTGTATTTGTCCGTAGTGAAATCATGATCTTGTCCTTTGCTAAGTCTTAGAAATTTTGCCGTGCCTTTCTGCCCGGCTGTCTGTTTACTGCGGCTTCCATCGCCGCCCACAGATATGTCGAATAGTTCTTTAACATGTTCTAGTTTTTGTCTTGGTTTTTTCTGCCCTGGTTTTCTTGTGGCGTTTGCGCCTCCTCCGCGCTTCGCTTCGAACTGGCCTCCCGGGGCTCAGCCCGCATGCCAAAATCGCTGACGATCACTATGTCGACGCGGCGGTTTCTTTCCCGCCCCTGTTCGGTGGCGTCTGAATCGACCGCGGCGTTGTCGGCGTAGCCCACCACCGCCATCCGCTGGCTGTCTACGCCGTACTTCCCGCTGAGTAGCCGCAGCATGGCAATGCCGCGCGCCGCCGACAGCTCCCAATTGCTCTGGAAACGAGCCGTGCTGATCGGAATCGAGTCCGTATGCCCCTCCAGCCGCAAAGCGTTCGGAACTTTGTTGAGAACCGCCGCCAACTTTGCGATGGACGGATAAGCATCGGCCGCGACACCATCGCCCCCGGAGGGAAAAAAGGCTGCCGTCTGCAGTCCGATCACCAGACCTCGCGCCTCGAGCTTCAGGTGAATATTTCCAGCGGCGATCTCTTCGTGCAGATTATCGGTCAATACTTTCATGGCACTCGTGAGCGGCGCGGCTTCAAGAGGATTTGACTCCTTTTGCACTAGCTTCGTCCGGACCCCGCCCGGTCCATGCTGCACGGTCTTGCCCTTTTCGGGTTTATCTGCCGAGTTGCCCAAGACAGCCGCGAGCTGCGTCTGTAACGCTCCGTGGTCGAGCGCTTTCTTGATCGCCTCCGAGACCGCCTTGGCATGTGCCTTATCGGTATGACTTGTGGCGAACATCACTACAAAAAAAGCAAACAACAGCGTGATGAAGTCGGCGTAAGAGACCAGCCAGCGCTCATGATTCTCGTGGGAAGCGTGTGTTTTCCTTCGCATGCCGGGGTGTATCGAGGGGGCCGTGTCTATTGAGCGGCAGCCGGACGTACAGCCGAACGAGCTCGCCTCTCGTCGCTCTCGGGCGCCCTGTAGGACCTGTCGCGCAGATAGGCTTCGAGCT
>CAXUCT010000126.1:7039-11146 GCA_964249415.1 uncultured Bryobacteraceae bacterium
CATCAATTCTTTTGTCTGCAAGGCATGCTGCAATCTCAGCTTCAGCTTCGTGGCGGCGGGGAGCAAGACGATGTTTGCAACCGCCACTCCATAAACCGTGGCTACGAAAGCTACTGCAATTCCATGCCCAACCGCTTCGATATCTTCGAGGTGTTTCATTACCTGGATGAGCCCTAGTACCGCTCCAATGATGCCGATCGTCGGGGCGTAGCCGCCCGCCGCTTCAAACACTTTCGCTTCCGCTTCACCGTGTTGCTCGGCCATGTGAATCTCGAGCTCCATAATGCGGCGCAGGTCCTGGAGATCGGTGCCGTCGACGGCCAGCGAAAGCGCTTTCTTGAGAAAGGGATCGGAGATCGCGTTCACGTCATTCTCGAGAGAAACAATGCCGTTCCGGCGGGCCCGCGTAGCGAAACCCAGCACCTCTTCGATCACGGCCTCGGTCGCAAGTGTTGAATCCCACAGCAGGCTGGGCAACTTCTTGACGCCGTCGAGTAGAAGTGCCAGAGGCGTTGTAATCATGACGGCCCCGAGCGTCCCACCAAGCACAATCATCCCGGCGGTGAGCTGCGCTACGTCACTGAAGCGGCCGCCCTCTAGAAGCAGGCCGCCTAAAATGCCCGCCGCCGCGATCAGCAAGCCCCCGAGTGTCGAGAGATCCAGCTTTCGCTGTGGATGTAAGCCGGTATCTTGTTGTCGGGCCAACGCGCCTTCCCCTATTCCTTGTTTCGAACGTTGGGAATACGTGCTTGTGCCTGGCGTAAATCACCGTCGCAGGCTCGGGCGGCGAGATCGCCTAGAAGAGATCGGCGAAACTGCACAATTCGCTGGATGACTTCGTCCGCGTTCTCACGGACCATGAATTTCTGGCCCGTGGTCAGCGTGATCACAGTATCCGGAGTCATTTCGATCTGTTCCACTAAATCTGAATTCACTACGAAAGGAATTTGATTCAGGCGCGTGAGATGGATCATCTGGTTCCGTTGATTTGGAAGGTATGGAACCAATTCCGTTGCATGTAACAGGCCGTTACCGCACTTATAACGCGTCGTAAAGGCGCACTAAGTGGCACGGCGCCGCGCGACTTATGCGGCCTGTAGTGTCTGACCTTTAAGGTGCTTCAAGAGCGCGAACTCGGCGCCTTTCGGCACCGGGTAGCCGGCACACTGCGCAATGCTCATGCCACGGAGATTCCCGACGATCGTCTCAAGAAGTTCCTGCTGTTCCCATTCGAGACCCGAGGAGGGCACACGCGTGCGGCATGAGTGCCAGGCGTTTTCCAGCTCCGTTTCGAAGCGGTTGGGATTCGCCAGCTGGCAAGCTTCTAAAATGCGTTCTGCGTGTTGTGGAGCCGTCGTCACTATGCCTTCACCTCTCTGTGAGGTCTTTATCGAGAGCAGAGGGAACGTTGTTCGGTCAATTTTGCCAGCACGGAATTGTTTGCGCGTCAGCCAAGATAACTGAACAGCGATTTAGTCGAAAGACTGGCGTGCGCGGATAAGGCTGCTTCAAGCGCCGTTTTGTCGGTGGTAAGCTGCGTCGCTACCGTACTGATATCCGCGCTCTGTACGTTGTTCAAGCCCGTCGCGAGATTCACCAGCCGGTCGGAGACATCGTTTTGCGCGCTCGTGATCCAGTTCTCGGTGTTGCCGTAGGAGGCGGTCGCTTGCCCGATCTGCGTAACAGCGTCTTTCACTTCCTGAACAGCGGTGGAAGTTCCGGTCTGATCATTGGCCTGGAGCGCTGTCCCTAGGTCGTAAACTGCTTGGAAGACATTCCCCGTGGCAGACGTTCCGCCAGCGTTCTGAACGTCAAAAATCTGTTGCGCCGTCAGATTGGGAACAATCGAGTTCCCGGACGCATCGCGAAGCACGCCCGTGCTCCCCGCGGTCGAGTTTTGTACTACCCCTTTGGGACTTGTCCAGTCAAAAGTGTAAGGCTGCGACGACGGATTGTCGCCGCCGAAAATATAGTGTCCGTTGTAAGTCGTGTTGGCAAGCCCCACCAATTGCTGTGCGATTTGCTGGACTTGCGTGGCAAGAGTCGTCCGCGAGGCGGCGGTCGCCGTGGCGTTCGCTCCTTGCGCTCCGAGCGAGACCAGTTGGTCCAATAAGCTGGACGTGCTCTGAAGAGCGGTATCGGCAGCCTGCGCGGTTGACGCCGCCCCATTCAGGTTCGTTTGGACCTGAGTCACGCGGCTGGTCTCCGCCTGATAGTCAAGGATCGAGGACACGGCCGAGGGATCGTCCGACGCCTGGCTCACGCGAATGCCGGAGCTCATCTGCTGGTCCTCTGTGCTGATGCGAGCCTCGATCGTATTTAGATTCGCGAGAAAACTGCCGTTGAATGCGTTGATGCCGCTTAACATGAACTCCCCTTGCTCTTAGGCCGACTGGAGGGCGGTGAACAAATCCTGCAGCGTCTGGCTGATCGTGCTGACCAGGCGCGCTGAAGCCTCATAGGCTTGCTGAAATTGAAGCAATTTTGCGGCCTGGTCGTTTAAGGAGACCCCCGAAAGCTGGGAACGCGCGTTTTGTGCTTGAGTCAGCAAGTCCGTTTGCGCGGTCTGCGCCGTTGAGGCAGTCGATGCCTGGTTGCCGATATCGGTGGCCACGCTCGCGTAGAAATCGGTGTAGCTCATGCCATTCACCATGCCGGCCGCGGTTTGTGGCGTGGCAAGCTGCGCGAGAGCATCGGCCGTACCGTTGGCGATGGCGGGAGGCCCCGCACTGGCCTCAGCCAACTGCGACGCAGTGAGGCTTGGATTCACGCTGAATGTCTGGGCCGTCGAAGTGGGCGCGCCGGCAGCATAGCTGAACAAAGCCACGCCGGGAGCGCCGGCCGCGGTCGTTCCGCTTGTCAGTAACGTGTTCGCGCGATCGGCAAGCGATTGCGCGAGTTGATTCAAACTTCCTTGCGTGGTCCCGTTGCCGGTGATCGAAGGCAGAGTGGTATTACGGAACTCGATCAGCGCCGCCAGCGCTCCTTGCGTCGAGACGCTCGTCACGTCCTGTCCACTTGCGGTTGTAATGTGTGCATCGGGCGGCGCATTGGGGTTGGTGGCTCCCGCCGGTGTCGAGAAACTGACTTGCAAAGGATTCGCCGTCGAACCCATGACGAGCGGCGTCTGTCCGCCCAGCAGCACGTTCACTGTTCCATCGCTCTGCGGCTGCACACTAATGCTCGTCAGGTTGGAGAGCGATTCGAGATCGTTATAGAGCGTGGCGTCCAGACCCGCATCACTCGAACTCCCCGCGCGCTTCTGAGCGTTGATTTGAGCGATTTGGGAGCTGAGCTGGTTGATCTGCGTCACCGTGCCTTGAAGTTGGCTATTGGTCTGTGACTCGAGTTGGTTTACGCTGTTTGCCGCCGAGTTAAAGGCTTGCGTCACGTTCGAGGCGGCGGAAAGCACTTGCTGCCGGACGGTCGTGTCGCCCGGGGACGCGCTCCAGGCGGAAAAGGCGGAATAGAGTTTGCTCAGCGCCGAAGGAAGGCCGCTGGTTCCTGAAATGCTGAAGACGGATTGAAGTGCATTCAAGCTCGCCGATTGCTGTGTCGCTGTCCCGAGCTGATCATTCTGGCTCCAAACCGCCTGCTCTGCGGCTTGGTTGCGGGAGCTTTGGACTCCCTCGACTTCGACGCCGCCGTAGAGATCTTCCCCAGGCTGAAAGGCGCTGGCCGAAAGGTTGACCGTCTGCGTGACGTATCCCGCCGTGGAGGCGTTCGCTACGTTGTTCTGGACGACCCCCATGGCCTTCTCGAAAACGTCGAGCGAATTGCCCGCGCTCTGTAGAGCTGAAAGTAAGCTTCCCATACCCGCCTTCTTAGGCTTCCAATCTGATGCGCGCGCCGCTGCCGCACTGCTCCGGGGCCCCCGCCGCGGTGTAGCCGGTGTGCTGCTGCGGCACAACCGCCCAGCAGCCGCAATACAGCAGGGCCGCGGATTCGAGCAGCAACTCCACGCGCTTGATCCGGCTCTGTATTCCCCCGAGCAGGGGACGAAACATCTCGCTCTCGGCCGCTCGCGGGAACTGTTTCCTCGGCTCTTGAAGGGCGTCGGCGGTAGCCCGGAGAGGAGCGGGCCATCGCTCGACAGCAGAGGGCCGT
>CAXUCT010000127.1:0-802 GCA_964249415.1 uncultured Bryobacteraceae bacterium
GTGTAAGCCGGGACGCCCTTACGCCGGACTTCGAAGCCGAGCGCGGTGTCGCGAGCGATCAGGACCGCCAATAAGCTGGCAACGGAGCTGCCAGTGACAAACAGGCCCGAAGCAGTGTAGGGGAAGCTGAAGAGCTCCCCCATCCAACGCACCATCTGGCGCTCCACTTCGATGGGAATGTGATCTCGTCCCCCACAGTTCGCGTTGACACCAGAGGCCAGCATTTCGGCGAGCATGCCAACAGGCGTTCCGCCGCCGTGGACCCAGCCCATAAAACCAGGGTGAGCATTGCCAACCGTATACGGGAGAATAAACTGCATGAATTCCTGGTGCACGTCGGCCAGGGCAGCGGGCGCGTGGGGAACCTTTTCAAAGAAGCGCGCGCGGACGTCGTTCGGGACGGGCTGCCAGACGGGACGGCTACCAATATGTTCGATGTAGTCGAGCATGTCGTCTAGCATCGAGTGGCTTTGGGCGCGGAACTGGTGCCAGTCAGGAGGATCGAGGCGCGAACGGCGTTCCACATCCTTCTATTCGGCGGTTGCGAGTTTCTAGTACAGAGAAAGAGGCGGAATATTGGCTTCGGCGCGGTCTTATGTTTGTCGGGAGTTCAACCGATTTGCTCAACAGAGATGCTTCACAAAACGCATCGCCATACACTAAAGAAACGGCTTCGTCAGCTGACTTTATGAATACAACTCCCCTTCGTGTGTTCGCCAGTTTCGTTCTATTGATTTCGGCGTCGGGATTCTCTCAAGCTCAATCCGCGCAACCTCTTCCAAAGGAGTCGTTCGGAAAAACT
>CAXUCT010000127.1:812-10042 GCA_964249415.1 uncultured Bryobacteraceae bacterium
CCTCTACACCTTAAAAAATGCTGCCGGAATGGAAGTTAATATCACCAATTACGGCGGTAAAGTTACTTCGGTGAAGGTGATGGACCGCAACAAGAAGTTAGATGATGTAGTTCTCGGATTCAAGACACTCGACGGCTACACGCAAAAGCTGAATACGGCTTACTTGGGTGCGCTGGTTGGACGTTACGGCAATCGCATTGCGGGTGGGACGTTTACGCTGGACGGTCAGCAGTATCATCTTCCTATTAACAATGGGCCAAATACACTGCACGGTGGATTGAAGGGCTTTAACGCGAAACTCTGGGAGGCGAAAGATGTGTCGAGCCCCGAAGGGCCAGCGTTGGAACTGCACTATTTGAGTAAAGACGGCGAGGAAGGATTTCCGGGCAACTTGGACGTGACAGTTCGTTATTCGCTTGATGCGAACAATGGCTTACATATCGACTACAATGCCACCACGGATAAAGATACGGTCCTGAATCTAACCAATCATTCCTACTTCAATCTTGCCGGCGCCGGAAGTGAGACAATTCTCCATCACAAGCTGACACTCGCGGCTGACCACTACACGCCTGTTGACAGCACGCTGATCCCGACGGGGGCGATCGAGAACGTGGCGGGAACACCTTTCGATTTCCGGACAGCCACGCAAGTGGGGGCACGCATCAGCGAACAGAATGAGCAATTGAAAATCGCCAATGGGTATGACCAGAACTTTGTGCTGAACACTCCAGGGCTGAATACAGCGGCAGCTAAGGTAGAGGAGCCGAAATCAGGCCGGGTGCTGGAAGTGTTTACGACGCAACCGGGCGTGCAGTTTTACACCGGCAACTTCCTGGACGGCAAGATGCACGGCGTTGGTGGAGCGTATCGTTTCCGTTCCGCCTTGTGCCTCGAAACGCAGCACTTTCCCGATTCACCGAATCGTCCTAATTTTCCGAGCACGGTATTGCATCCGGGCGAGCAATACCACCAAACCACGATTTACCGTTTCTCTACCGAGTAGGCTCATTTCTGCAGGCGCCGAAGCGTGAGGGCGTCCGGACGCAGCGTGGCGTTCTTCAGCTTCTTCCAATCATCATTGACGTGGATCAGCTTGCCACTGATGTGATTGGACTGCTCAGAAGCAAGGAAAGTCATATGTTGAAGCTGCACGTCCGGGGAAACACCTCCGGTGCGGCGAGTTTCCTTAGCAGCGGCGACGACGCGCTGCTCCAACCGATTCTCCGCCATGATGATCTCGTCCGTAAGATTGGTGTAAGCCGGACCGGGATCGAAGCAGTTGATTTGCACGTTGTGCTCCACTACCTCCGTCGCCAGGGACTCGACGAAGCGGACGGCTGCTGTTTTCGACGTCGCGTAAGCGGAAAAATTCAGCTTCGGGAGTTCATCGCTGTCGCAAGTGAGAACGACGATTTTGCCGGAGCGTTTCTCCAGCATCGAGGGCAAAACGGCACGGCACGAATGCACCACCCCGAGCAGGTTGATCTGAATCGCCTCGGTCCAGGCTTTGAGCGGCGATTGCAGGAAGGCGTCGAGCGGTCCGGGAACGGCGGCGGCGCAGATGAGCACATCGAAGGGACCACCGAAAACGACGCGGGCACGATCAACAGCAAGGGCGAGTTGTTCCGCGTCTGTGACATCGGCGCGAATGCGGAGCGCATTGCCGCCCGCTTGCTCAATCTCAATATGCGCGAGATCGATTTCCGCTTTGCTGCGCCCCACCAGGCCGATCTTCGCCCCTAGTCCCGCAAATCCAAGGGCAAAACGTTTACCGAGTCCGCGACCAGCGCCTGTAACGAGTACGTTTTTATTTCTGAATTCGCTTGTGAGAGCACTCAAAATTGCTGTTCCTGCTTAACCCGCATGACTTTCCGCGCGACCCCCGACTAAAGAGTAGAACACAATAAGGCAGGGATTCGCCGCACTGAAGAATAAGTCATGCGGCAGGCACGCGCTGATGGATTTACCCTTTCCTGCGCTATACTTTCCCATAGCGGAAATTTCAGCATTGCGTCGTTTCCGCATATCCTTGCTAGAGGCGAATGAGTAAAGAAGACAGCATAGAAGTAACTGGAACCGTTGTAGAAAAATTCCCGAGTGGGTTGTTTAGCGTGCAATTGGATCAAGATCGAACTGTTCTGGCGCACTTGGCCGGAAAGTTAAGACGCAATCGAATCCGAGTGTTAGCCGGTGATCGCGTGACCCTGGAGATGTCTCCCTATGACCTCACCAAGGGACGAATCACCTACCGTCATAAGTAGATCTACCTCGCCACCTTCCGCTCCCTCCAAACGAGTGCTGGTGGTTTTGGGCACGCGACCCGAAGCTATCAAGCTCTGCCCACTCATCTCCGCACTCAGAACTCATCCGTATTGCTCATCCATTGAAACCGTGGTATCCGTGACGGCGCAGCATCGCGGCATGCTCGATCAAGTTCTCGAAACGTTTGCGATTCAGCCGGACTACGACCTCGACCTGATGCAACCGGGCCAGACGTTAACGGCGCTCACCTCCCGGCTGTTGGCAGGGCTCGGACCCGTGTTCGACGAAGTACAGCCTGCCCTGGCGGTTGTGCAAGGCGATACCACCTCAACGCTTTGCGGAGCGTTGACCGCTTTCTATCATCACGTCCCAGTGGCCCACGTCGAAGCGGGACTGCGCACGTTCGATTTAAAGGCACCGTTTCCAGAAGAGATGAACCGGGTGATGACCGGACATTTGGCGGATTTGCATTTCGCGGCGACGGACTGGGCGGCCGCGAATCTCGTGCGCGAGGGTGTTCCGGCTGAACGTGTCCAAGTGACGGGCAACACGGGAATCGACGCGGTACTGGGTATCCGGGATGCGCTTGAAATCGGCAAAGTGTCTGCCCCTCCGCTGCCCATTGACGCAGACAAGAAGCTGATCGTAGTCACCGCGCACCGCCGCGAGAACTTTGGAGCGCCGCTTCTCCAAATCTGCCGCGCAGTTGCGGAACTCGCCGATCGCAGCGACGTCCAAATCATCTGGCCGGTGCATCCGAATCCAAACGTTCAGCAGCCCGTGGACGCAACCCTGCGCGGGAACGCCAACGTCCTGTTATTAGAGCCCCTGGATTACTTGCCCTTCGTGGATTTGATGCGCCGGGCGTATCTACTGATTACCGATTCGGGCGGGGTGCAGGAGGAGGGCCCGTCGCTCGCCAAACCGATACTGGTGCTGCGAGAGCAAACCGAACGTCCGGAAGCAGTGGAAGCAGGTACGGTGAAGTTAGTAGGAACCAATTGCGCAGCGATCGTCCGGGAAGCAACCCGATTGCTGGATGACCCGGCAGAGTACTGCCGCATGGCACGATTGCACAACCCGTATGGAGACGGCAAAGCGAGCGTACGCATTGCGGAGCGCATTACCTCTGTCCTTGCCCAAGATCGGATGATGAACACCTGAATGCCGACTATCTACGATAAGAAATTGCCAATTACTCAATCAGAGGCTCGCGGCAGAAGTCCGTCTTCGCAACGAGGATACTGGCCACAGGTTTATTTCGGCATCGCGGCCACCTCCATGGCGACGTTGCTTCTTGAATTGGCGCTTACACGCGTTTTCTCGGTCGTGTACTTCTATCATTTCGCGTTTCTGGCGATCTCGATCGCGCTCTTCGGATTGGGAGTGGGTGGCGTGTTTTCGTATGTGGTGTCGGGTATGCCAGGCTCCTTATACGTAAAGCTGGGTGTACTGGCGGTAACGGACGCCGTCGCGGTAGTGGCGTGTTTGTGGTTCGTATTATCCAAAACAAGTAATGTGCCGGCCCCCGCCTTCGCAACCGCTTACTTTGTGACAGCTATACCGTTCTTCCTAGCAGGAACAATTATTTCGCTCGCTGTAGCGGATACCATCGAGCGCGTAAACCGCGTGTATTTCTTTGACTTGATTGGCGCGGCCGGTGGGTGTGCGGTGCTGGTGCTGCTGCTGAAGTGGGTGGGCGGCCCGAACACGATTCTAATTGCGGCAGTTCTTTTTGCGGTGTCGTCTGCCATTTGGTTTCATGTGGCGCGCGCGCCGCGGGGCCGGATCTTCGCCGTGATCGCCGGGTTGTTGCTGGTCGGCCTTATCGCTTACAACTCCAAATCCTCTTTGATCGATGTAAAGTTCGCGAAAGGGGAACAGCTCAAGGGCGAAGAATTTGTGCAGTGGAACGAGTTTTCGCGCATTGCGCTCAAGCCAGAGCCGGGCAGCGGATCAAAGAGCATTGTCATTGATGCAGACGCGGCGACAGGAATTGCCCGCTTCGATTTTAAGCATCTTTCCGAGCAGCAGAAGTTCGATTTGACGTATGCCGGGCCGGGAATGCCGTATGTACTTCGACCCGGCGCCAAGACGCTTGTGATCGGGCCCGGCGGCGGTTGGGACATCTCTCGCGCGCTTGCTTCCGGCAGCAAAGACGTCACTGGCGTGGAGATAAATCCAATCATTGCCAACGTCATCATGCGGCAAAAATTTCCGCAATACAGCAACAATCTGTATTTCCGGCCAGAGGTCAGGATTGTGGTGGAAGACGGACGCTCGTTTGTGCGGCGTTCGCAGGAGCGCTACCAGGTCTTGCAGGCGACGCTCGTGGACACCTGGGCGTCAACCGCGGCCGGCGCGTTTGCTTTATCGGAGAACAACCTCTATACAACGAACGCCTTCGTGGACTACTTGTCGCATCTGACAAGCGACGGCGTGATGGCATTCACGCGCTGGGGCTTTGTACCGCCCCGCGAATCGCTGCGCGTGGTTTCCTTGGCGTATGCAGCTTTGAAGCAGTTAGGTCAGAATGAACCCGCCCGCAATGTAGCGGTGATCCGCGAAAATGGCCAGGCACTGCAGGGCTGGGGCGCAAAGGACACCATCCTGATCTCGCGACAGCCGTTCAGCGCCGCCGACATTTCGCGCCTGCAGGACGCCGTTGCGAAAGCCAGGATGGAGATTCTTTATGTGCCCGGAACCGCCATTGCCAGCCCATTCCGTGACCTGCTTCTGGCGCCTGACGTGCGCCGCTTTTACGCCTCTTACACCTTCGATGTGCGGCCGGTTTCTGATGACCGGCCGTTCTTCTTCTACACCGTTCAGCCTGGCGATCTTTGGCGATTCGTGAGCCACGCTTCCCGCGGCGCTGCCGATTACAAGGTCAACGCCGCGCTTCCGGTTCTGTTTGAGCTGGTTGGAATTAGCATCGTCGCCACAATAGTAATTCTCTCGTTGCCGCCGCTGTTGCTGGGACATCGTTTGCCCCGCCAGAAGGGCAGCATTCCCGCTCTGCTCTTCTTCCTTTTTATCGGCGCTGGTTACATCTTGATCCAAGTCGCTCTCATCCAAAAATTCGTCTTGTTCTTGGGCCACCCGACTTATGCGCTCACAGTGATTATCTTTTCCATGCTTCTCTCAAGTGGCTTCGGCAGCTTCGCTAGCAAGCGGCTGGTGCATGCAGATGTCCGTCGCTTAGGAACGGTACTGCTGCTGATTACCGCAGGAGTTTTCCTGCTGTCCGCGGTAGTCACGCCGGTTACGGAGAGCGGAGTAGCTCTCCCTTTTCCGCTGAAGGTGCTCATCTCGGTATTGCTGATCAGCCCGGTCGGTTTTGCCATGGGATTGCCCTTTCCAACCGGGCTCACGCTGCTTGAGAGAGTAAGTCCCAAGTCAGTCCGCTGGGCTTGGGCCATCAATGCGGCGTCCAGTGTACTGGGCTCAGCAGCCGCCATGTTTCTGGCTATCTATCTGGGCCTGCAGCTCACACTTGTCATCGGGGGCTTACTCTATGCGGGTGCATGGATCAGCGCCACTTACTCGCCCTTGAGCCGCAGCGTTTCTCCGGCCTAATAGCCTGTCGCGACGACAACGTTGGTATGTGCGCTACCTGAAAACTGAGCCGCGCGCGTCAGCAAGCGAGCTGAATGCTAATGAACTCACTGCGACATGTCACTAATGGCCTGTCGCGACAACAACGTTACTATAAGCGCTACATGGAAGCCGCGCGCGGTGAGCAAGCGGTTCCCTCAATGGCAACTAACTCAGCGCGACATGTCACTAGTAAGACTGACCGGGGTTTCTGATCCAGCTAACGCATAACGTTTCCGCCACCTTAGTCGCTGCGGAGGCAAATGGCAGGATCCACGCGCGCGGCACTGCGAGACGGAAAGTAAGAAGCGAGCAGCCCCATTCCCGTCAAGACACTAATGGCAGCAACGAACGTCACCCCGTCGTACGGAGATACGCCCCAAATCTGGCTGGCAAGCAGCCGAGTGGCAAACGACGCGACACATATTCCAATCACAACGCCGATCAGGACGAAACGCATGCTTCTGCCGACAACGAGAGAGCGGATATCGAGCGGTTTGGCGCCAAGCGCCATTCGAATTCCGATCTCCTTCTGTTGTTGCGCTACCGAGTATGCCGTCACGCTATAAACACCAACTGCCGCGAGTAACAGGCCAATAGATGCGAACGTCGAGATCAGAATCAGCCCGAAGCGCGGGCGCGCGTATTCGCTGATTTCGAGGATGTCGTCCATTGTGAGGGTCTGGTTGGGAAAGACGTTGGGGTCGAGCGTGAGTACTTGCTTGGTCAAAGTGCCTTGGAAAGCGGCTGGATTGCCTACGGTATGCAGATAGATGTTGAAGCCGCTGAAATCCGAGAGAGTGTAAGGGATGTAAACGGCAGGCTGAACAGGTTCACGCGGCCCCCGGTTCTTCATGTCGGAAACAACACCGATGATTTCGAACCATGGATTTGTTAAACGCGGATTTGTTAAAGGCGGATTTGTTGTGGGCTTACTTCCAGCTTTGAAACCACTGACTCGGATCTGACGCCCAATCGGATTGGTGCCGCCAAAATAGCGGGCAGCCAAGGTCTGATTAATGACGGCCACTTGACAGCCCTGGTTTTCGTCGGCAACGGTAGGAACACGACCTGCGATTCTGCGCAGACCGACAGTTTCGAAATAGCGCCGGCTGCCCGTAGAGTACATGCCTTTCCAGGCCGAGCTGTGAGTGATGCCGGCAATATCGAAGTCGGTGGACAGCGCGCCCCGCGGCGGAAACTCGATAGCAGCAGCAGCGGAGAGAACGCCCGGAACACGTTCCAGCCGCGTGAGCAGGTCGCGAACAAAGCGGGACTGCGCCGCGGGAGTAGCGTAAGTAGCGGACGGCAGATTGAGGGTGGACACAAGCAGATGGTCGCTGCGGAGCCCAAGGTCAATCCGGCGCTCGACGAAAAAGCTGCGGATCAGGAGACCGGCTGAGCTGAGGAGCAGTAGCGATAGCGTCACCTGACTGACGATCATGAGGTTGCGCACCCGGCTCTGGCGGAAGCCGGTGTTACCTCGGCTGCTCATGTTGATGGTTTCCTGAAATTGGCGGCGGGACGCCATCAGCCCGGGAGCCAGGCCGAACAGAAAGGCCGTCGCCACCGCCAAGCCGGCGGCACCCAGCAGCACTTCACCGTTCAAGCTGACAACCGCTTCATCGGGAAAAGTGAACTGCGGGAGCATCGCAAGCAATCCTTTCAGTCCCGCAGCGGCGAGCAGGCATCCGGCAATTGCACCGGCGAGAGCGAGCAGAAGACTCTCCACCAGTAGCTGAGTGATAAGGCGGAATCGGCTCGCTCCAAGTGCGCGGCGAAGCGCAAACTCTTTATCACGCTTAGTGGCTTGCGCTAGCAGCATGTTGGCTACATTGGCGCAGGCAATCAGAAGGATCATGCCCACGGACGCGAGAAGTAAATAGAGCGTCGGCTTTATTGGCCCTACAACAAGGTCGCTTAACGGAGCGATGCTCACGTTGAAGTCTCGCGGATACAAATCCGGGTAGCGTTGCGCAAGGTGCTTCACCAGGGCAATAGCCTCGCTCTCGGCCGCCTTCGGATTGAGACCAGGCTTCAGATGACCGTACAGCACGAAGCGGCTGTTGCCCGGATGAGCGCGATCAATGACCGTAGGCATCCATATGTCGGTACCCCAAAAGGCAAAGCGCCGCGGCATGATTCCAATCAGGGTTGCCGGCGTGTTGTTGAGAAGGAAGGTTTTGCCCAGAATGTCGGGATCTCCGCTGAAGCGCTTGATCCACACCTTGTAGCTCAGGACGAAGACGGGCAGCGCTCCCGGTTGCGCGTCGGCCGGCTGGATGCTGCGACCGAGCAACGGCGGCACGCCGAGGAACTCGAACGTATTCCCCGTGACCAGACCGGTGTCGAGGGACTCCGGCGAGGTTCGCTCCCCAAGCATCGTGCTTTGCTCCCAAACTCCGATCGAGCGATCGAAGATGTGGTTCTGTTCTTGTAACTCGGCAAATTCAGGAATAGAAAAAGGTTTCGAAGGGTCGAACCTTGGGTGCTGCGGTCGTGAATGTAAATCTGGTAAATGCGCTGGCTGTCGAGATAAGGAAATGGATTCAGGAGGACATTGTCGATCACGCTGAAGATGACGGTGGTGGCGCCAATGCCCAGCGCAAGGGCCAGTACCGACGTGAAGAAGAAGGATCGGTCTTTGCTGATTGCACGAATACCGAAGCGAATATCTTTGAAGAGCCAGAACATAACCCAAGGAGCAGCAGTTCGACGACCCCGGGTAAGTTGGTCAAATTCGAAGAAAAGACCGCCTCACCCGGCTGCGAACTCCGCGGAGGCTGTTCGACTACGGGATTCCGCCGCACAAAAATGAAACGGTTTTTAGCTCCGCCTGCAGTGTCGCTGCCCGCAACTAGAGAACATCCGCGCACTGGAGCCGCCCATTCCAACAACGACGCTACCCGTTGCCTATTTCATCGCCGGCAATCGCCAGTCCCGAATCTCGGGCTTGTCTATGCCCTCCGCGTAGGCGTAGTTGATGCTTTCAATGATTTGTCCCTTTAACCACTCTTTCAAATGCGCCCCTGCACCCTGCAGCTTCGGAATCCGGTCAATCACATCCATCGCCAGCGTGAACCGGTCCACCTGATTCCGAATCGCCAGTTCCAGCGGAGTATTGATGTTGCCCTTTTCCTTGTACCCGCGTACATGGATATTGTCGTGATTCGTCCTGCGATAAGTGAACTTGTGAATCAGCCAAGGGTATCCGTGAAAGTTAAAAATGACCGGCTTGTCTTTGGTGAACAGCGAATCGAAATCACGATCGGATAGACCGTGCGGATGCTCCGTCTCCGGCTGCAGACGGTAAAGGTCCACCACATTCACAAAGCGAATCTTGAGATCCGGAAAGTGCTCTCGCAGAATCA
>CAXUCT010000127.1:10052-11132 GCA_964249415.1 uncultured Bryobacteraceae bacterium
CCACCGCAGCCAGCGCCTCTTCCGTTAAAACATCACCCGCGCTCGCCATCACTACATCCGGCTCTGCCCCGTCATCGCTGCTCGCCCAATCCCAAATTCCAATGCCTTTCGTGCAGTGAATCACCGCCGCTTCCATGTCCAGATACACCAGGTGCGGCTGCTTATCCGCCACAATCACGTTCACATATTCCTGGCTACGCAAGCAATGGTCCGCCACGCTTAGCAAGCAATTTGCATCCGGAGGAAGATAGATACGAGTAACTCCCGCGCTCTTGTTACTTACTATGTCCAGAAAGCCCGGATCTTCATGCGTAAAGCCATTGTGGTCCTGCCGCCAAACCACGGAAGAAAGCAGAATGTTGACCGACGATACCGGAGCCCGCCATCTGAGTTCCGATTTCGATTTCTCCAGCCACTTCGCATGCTGGTTGTACATGGAGTCGATGATATGGGCGAATGCCTCGTAGGTATCAAACAGCCCATGCCGGCCAGTAAGCACATAGCCCTCCAGCCAGCCTTCCAGCGTGTGCTCGCTCAGCATCTCCATCACGCGTCCATCCGGGGCGATATCCGTACCGTCCGCATCTTCCGGCTTATACGCCGCCAGCCAGGTCTTCAGACTGGCTTCGTAAATGTCCTCTAGCTTATTAGACGCATTCTCATCGGGGCTGAAAACACGGAAGCTGCTCATGTTCCGCCGCATCACATCGCGCAAAAACTTCCCTAGCGTCTCCGTCGGCGACACCGACTTCGTTCCGGGACTGTCAATCGCTATCGCATAGTCGCGAAAGTCTGGAAGATTTAGATCCTTCCGCAGCTTCCCTCCATTCGCGTGCGGGTTGGCGCTCATCCGCCGTTCTCCCGTCGGCGGCAGTTCCCGCAGTTCCGCGATCAAGCTGCCGTGCTCATCAAACAGCTCTTCTGGCTTATAGCTGCGCATCCACTGCTCCACAATCCGCAGGTGCTCCGGCTTCGATCGCAGATCTGTCACCGGCACCTGATGCGATCGCCAGAAATCCTCCAACTTATGCCCGTCCACTTCCTTTGGACACGTCCACCCCTTGGGCGAGCGAAGAATGA
>CAXUCT010000128.1:0-2574 GCA_964249415.1 uncultured Bryobacteraceae bacterium
CTTTAGAGACCGCGTGATGTTCTTCAATTAGTGGCTTGGACGAGGCTAACCACGCCTCAGGTGTCCGATTGTGAAATGCCGCTATGCCAGATTCGGACTTGTGGTGTACTTCCAGCTCTGCCGCCGCTCTTCTGGTCCTGTCCTAAAAACTATTGTTCACGGAGCAGCTTGGCCGGATCCACGTGCAGCGCGCGTCTCACAGGACCCGCGACCGAAAGGGATCCGGTGAGCAGCAGAGTAAAGGCAACCGCGGCAAGCACAATCGGGTCCTGCGCAGAGGCGTGGTAAACGATGGCTGAGAGTACTCGGCTCGCCGCCACGCCCAGCACGATGCCAACAGCAGAGCCGCTTGCGAGCAGGATCAGCATACGGCCGAGCGCTGCCGAGAGAATCTGCTTCGCCTGCGCACCGAGGGCGACACGAAGACTTAGCTCGCGCAGCCGCTTGCTTACCGTGTAGGATGCGAGGCCGAAGGTGCCGGCGATCGAGAGCAGGAGTCCAAAAGCGCCAAAGACGCCGAGTGCGACCGTAGCCACTTGGGATGGAAAGAAGCTCATGGCAAGCTGGCTGTTCCAGGCGCTCGATTCGCGAATAGGAATAGTGGGATCAAGATCGCGCACCACTTTGCGAACACTGGCTGCCATATCACCGGCGGCCACCTCGGAGGAATCTGCCCGTGGCCGGACAATGAGCGCTGTTGCAGTATCTGCATGCTGCGAGATGGGGAAGAACGCTGCCGCTTTGGGATCTTCAGTGAGCGACAGGTACTTTCCATCCGCCACGACACCCACGATTTGAATTTGCACGCCGAAGCGGTTCTTGAAATAACGGCCGACGGCTCCGTCGGAGTGGAAGAGGCGGCGGGCGAACTCCCGATTCACAACCGCAACAGCCGGCGTCTTCGCGCTGTCCGTGAAGCTTACATCACGTCCCGCCAGCAGCCGTGTTTCGGCGGCGGTGAAGTATCCTGGTGACACGTCAAAGACGAAGGCATTAAATGCTTTATTTGAGGGTCGGAAATCGCTAGTTTGTTGAGAGAAGATACCGATCGAAGACATGTCGCCCTTCAACGGCGTGGTGTTCGCATAGCCCGCCGCTTCCACTCCCGGCAATTGCGAGACCCTTTGGAGCAACTGGCGTTGGAAATGGTCGGCCGCCTCGCTCGAATAGCCAGCCTGGCTCAGCTCGAATTTCGTCAGGGCAGCCTTCTGCGGCTTGAAACCTAAGTCCATGGTCAGTGTTTTGCCCAGGCCACGCAGCGAGACAAAGGCAGCCATAATGGCGACGCAGCAGAGCGCGATCTGTGTCGCTAGCAAAGCATCGCGAAGCGCCCAGCGTCGTCCTGCGACGGATGGGCTTGCGCCGCTCTTAATCGCGTCATTTGGATCGGTCTTGAAAATCTGCCGCAGTGGCATCACCCCAAACAGAACGCTGGCGGCGACCGAGATCAGCAACGCCATCAGGATCAGCGATGGCTGCGGCAGCACGGTGAATTTGATGGGGTAGTCGCTGGGTGGATGCCAGTTAGCAAGGCCGCTAAGGGCGATCCACGCTAAAGCGCAGGCGCATGCGCCGCCCACAATCGAAATGGCAAAGGCCTCGACAAGAAGCTGTCGGAGAATGCGCCAGCGGCTCGACCCGATCGCCAGGCGGATCGCAATCTCGCGCGCGCGATCTGCTGTACGTGCTGCGAACAGGCTGCCCAGGTTGGCACAGGCCGCAAGCAACACAATACCGGCCAGCCCCATCACCCCGGCCAGAAAGCCGCGCGCCGGGCCGCCCAGAGTGTCGCCGACCAAGCCGGGACGCGCCAGCTTGAATCCCAGTCTCTCTTCTTCGGTAGGGTACTGCCGCCGCACGCGGGCGGCAATCGCGTTCAGTTCAGCCTGCGCCTGGGGCAGTGTCACCCCGTCCTTGATGCGCACAATCGAAAACACCGACTGAACGCGCCGTTGCTCCAGCCAGTTAACCCCTTCGAGCGACGCTTGGTTCGCCAGCGGAACGAAAACGGCAGGCTGCAGAAACTTTTCCGTCCCATAGAAGCCTTCCGGCGTAACGCCCACGATGGTGTATGGATGCTTGTTAATGCGCACCGCCTTCCCCACGATATTGGGATCCGCGCCGAAATCGCTCTTCCAGGCCGGCCAGGAAAGCACCGCAGCGTCCGAGACAACGGGATGATCGTCATCGGCGCGCCCCAGCAGACGCCCGAGGAACGGCTTAATGGCGACTACCTCGAAGTATTGACCGCTTACTTCGTAGCCCCAAACAGGCCGGGTGACGCCGTTGGCCTCCAGGCCAAAATTCTGCATAGCATCAGCGGCCACAGCGGAAAACACTGTATTTCCATCCCGAACATCGCGCACTTCCGGATAGGCAATAAACGGAAACGCAGATGTACTGAGCTCGAGCGTCATCACCCGGTCTCCATGAGGTACGTCAATGGACTGCAGCACCATTGCCTGCAGCACGCCGAAAACAATCACATTCGCGGCAATCCCGAGCGCCAGGATCAGGACGGCCGTGACGGCAAAGCCGGGAGAACGGCGCATTTGGCGAAGCGCAATGGCAACG
>CAXUCT010000128.1:2584-7235 GCA_964249415.1 uncultured Bryobacteraceae bacterium
GATACCGGACCTCCAGGTAACCGACAGCCCTGCCCACCGCCGCTCGTCCCGGCACCCCTCTTTCACCTGCTCGCTGCTACCGAATTCACGCTTTGCCATCCACATCGCCTCCTCGTGAGAGTGTCCTCGCCGCTCATACTCCGCTGTTAACTGGTGAAGGTGATGCGCCAGCTCACGCGTCAACTCACTTTCCATTCCATTCCAGGGAAAACGCATTCGTCCGCCCCGCTAAGACTCCAGCACAAGTGCGACCGCGCCCGCATAGCGCTGCCACTGCGCTTGTTCTTCCTGCAAGCTCTTGCGGCCTGAGGCTGTCAACGAATAGTATTTCCCCATAGGCCCGCTGCCGGACTCTTTCCACTCCGACTTGAGCAGCCCTTTCCGCTGTAAACGATGCAAGGCTGGATACAGAGATCCCTGCTGCACCTGCAAAATCTCCTTCGAGGTCAAAAGAATCCGTTGCGCGATTCCATAGCCGTGGATGGGCTCGTGCGCGACGGTTTTTAGAATCAGCAGATCAAGCGTGCCCTGAATGAGATCGGTCTTCTTGCCAGGCATACTCAGCTAGTATGACACTCAAGGTAGGTAGATTGTCAAGGTACCGGGTGCTAGGCCGCCGGCGACATCGCTGGCCAGTTCTTCACGAATTCCCCTAATCGATCTAGAGCCACGGGGAGCGCGTCTCCGGCGGCGGCGAAGCCAAGTCGAAAATGGGACGGAACATCGAAACAATCTCCCGGGGCGAGCAGAATTCCTTGTTCAGCTGCAGCCTGGCAGAAGGGTCTGGCGTTCTCTCCGTTCACCAGCCACGGAAACGCCGTCATTCCACCTTGAGGGCGAATCCACCCCAGCGTTTCGCGATGCCCAGCCATGAAGTGTTCCACGTGCTCCAGGTTTTGCTTTGCGGCTTCCTGGGTTTTCCTGAGAACCACGTCGCGCCTGCGCATCGCGATTTCGGCAAGCATCTCTCCTGCCGAATTGTTCGAGACCGAAAAATACGCGCGGGCATTCCAGTAGCGCTCCCGGCGTTTTCGGTCATGCTCAACCATCCATCCTGTGCGAACGCCGGCCAGAGAAAATGCTTTCGAGAAATCGTGGATCACAGTCGCTTGCGGCAGTCGCGCCGCCGAGTGTGTCTCTCGTCCGTGATAAACCGGGTGATACACCTCGTCGCTCACAAGTTGGATCCTACGCGCTGAGGTGAACTCGTGCAAGCTCTCCATCTCCGCGTCGCTCATCGTCGCGCCTGTCGGATTATGCGGACTGTTCACCAGGATCAGGCTCGTCCTTTCATCCGCGAGCTTCATGATCTCTTCCACGTCGATGCTGAAGTTGTTCTCTTTGCGTATAGAGTAAAAGCGGGTCTCAATACCTAATGACTCGGGCAGCGCAGAAAACGTCGTGAATCCGGGCCGTGGCAGTATCACGTTCGCTCCAGGCTCAGCCGCCAGCCACATCAGGACGAGCAGCGCCTCAGAGGCGCCGGTCACGATCTGCACGCACTCCGCACTTACATCGTGCATTTCCGCGATCGCTTCACGCAGCCCCTCAGCGCCTGCCGGACGGCTATAAACCAACTCATGGCCGAGGAACCGCTGTCGCTCTTCCTGGCCTGCGAGGTTCAATAGCTCGTTCACGGTCCAACTCGGTCCCGTGCTCGCTGCCAGGTTGAATTCAATATCATGCTCGTAGCTGTCCAGCCACGTATCCAGCAGGAAAGGCTTCAATTGCATGGCGCACCTTGAAAAATTAGATTCAATTGTACGAATCTCAATGTTTAGCTGCTTATTGGCGATCAGGCTTAGGGCGTCGGCGAAGTCTGGACCGAGGCATTGAACATCCCGCCCCGCCACTGGCGACTAGGCTTTCCGGGCCTGGCAAACCGCCACAATGGCATTGCGGCCTCAGGCACGAACGGTGAAAATCGCCACCTTCAACATCAACAACGTCAACAAGCGGTTGGAAAACCTCCTAGCTTGGCTCGCCAAAACTGAACCCGATGTCGTTTGCCTTCAGGAACTCAAGGCTGAGCAGAAAGCATTTCCCGCTCGTCCGCTTCGCGCCGTCGGCTATCGCGCCGTCTGGCAGGGCGAGCGTTCCTGGAACGGCGTAGCGATCCTAGCGCGAGATCGCGATCCGGTGCTGACCCGCTCAAGTCTGCCCGGCAAACCCGAGGATCGCCAGGCGCGCTACATCGAAGCGGCCGTAAACGGAGTATTGATCGCTTCCATTTACTTGCCAAATGGCAATCCTCAGCCCGGTCCGAAGTTCAAATACAAGCTGGCCTGGTTCGAACGCCTCACCACCCACGCCGCCGAACTTCTGACGGCCGGTTTGCCCGTGGTGTTGGCCGGCGATTACAACGTCGTGCCGGCGGTGCAGGACATCTATCCAACGCGCTCGCTAGATAATAATGCGTTGATCCAACCTGAAAGCCGCCAGGCCTTTGCGCGCCTTTTAGCGCAGGGCTGGACCGATGCTCTGCGGAGTCTGCAACGGGAAGGGCCGCTGTGGACGTTTTGGGATTACAAGCGTGAGCGGTGGCCAGCTGACAAAGGTATGCGGCTCGATCATTTCCTGCTCTCGCCGAAGATGTCGGAGCGGCTCGTCGACGGCGGGGTAGACCGATGGGTGCGTGGCGAAGAAAACGCTAGCGATCACGCACCGGCGTGGGTCACGCTGGATCTTTGAGGTTGTACATCACGCGACTTCGCGAGAGCGGGCGCGCCAAGCGACATAGCCATCAGGTCTGACAAGGTAAAGCGCTTGGGGCGTCCGTGCGTCCAGCCCGAAGGCCTCAAAGACGACACCGGCCTGCACATCCACCACAAGTGGGTCACTGCGTATCAGGGACCGAGCGACAAGGTGGGTGCTAAGCCCGTTGAAGGTTCGCGTTTAGGGAGATCAGGCCGTCGTGCGCGGCCTGCAAACTCGGCCGCGATAAGCGGAGTGCGCGAGAAGGCAAGCAGCTTGAATTCATAACCGCAGATTAGCCCGAAAGATGTCCAGTCCTCGGTTCAGCGCAATGAACATCTGCTCAGGGCGAAATCCCCCTACTCACAAGGTAATCAAATTAGGACTCTTGTCACGAGAGAAACTTCGACAACCTGCCCACCTCGCCGCAGCGTCAACTGGTAAGCCTGTGTCCGGCGGAACAACGCGCGAATCTTTTCAAGTCCGAGAGCCGCGGCATGTTCGCCATCTATTGTGTCGATAATGTCTCCTTCTTGTATTCCCGCCGTCCTAGCCGGTGTGTTTTCAATCACGTGAAGAACATGAACCGTATCGAGTCCTTCACCGCTGGCTCCCAAAGTCAACCCGCTACCATCCGCCTCAAACGGCTTCGTGAATTGTGCGTTCGGCTCCAGAATCAGTCGCGCATGCGGGTAGTCGAAGATCGCCGTAAATCGGCTTAGAATATCTCCGCCAATCGTTCCGTCATAAGCTCGGATTGCGGTCACCCCACCGGTCGCCTGTGAAAAGCTCGTCACTGGCCGTTGAACTGACAACCCACCCAAAGACACGCTCTCAACCCGCCCCAATTCCTCTCGAAACTCTCCGCCCACACCAAACCCGAAGGAAGGGAGTAAAGCCGGATGGAAATGCAGTAATTGATGCTCCCGTACGAAAGGACCATAAAGTCTGAGCGCGGAGTAGGTGCCCGAATCTATTGCGATCTCGGCCTGTGACGCTTTCTCGCCCGGCATCTTTATAGCCGCCGTGAATAGCGCCGCGTCGCCCTTGAAGTGTAGAGGTACAACGTAACCGTTCCCGGAGGGGGAGTACGTAGCTGGTTCGTAGATCGTCAGCGTCTTCTCGGCGTAGCGGATTGCAACGCAATAGCGCCGGAGGAAATCCACTCCCAGCACGCCAGAAATATGCCTCCCTTCATGCGCCTCAATGTCTTCAAACGGGATTACGGCAACCGTCTTCTCGGCTAGCTGCGCACTACCGGCCGCAAAGCTCACGTCCTTGGTAATCCGAAAAGAAAGTGAAGCTTCTCCATTTCCCTGAATTTTTCCTTTGCCTTTCAATTGGAGGTCCAATGCGCTGGCAACGGAAGCACTCAACCCGCTCGCCGCGGCACCCGAATCCAAGATTAAGCTGTAGCTCCGTTTTCCGTTCACGAGGACCGGCAAATAGACGCGGCCGTTGTAAAGCTCGAAGCGTACAGTACTCAGCGGAACTGGACCGATTGCTTGTAGAGCGGGATTCGCAGCCGTTCGCGCCGTCAGCATTATGGATGCAAGCATTGCCGCTAATCCTGCACTTACGGCCGGGGTAACTGACTTCCGTAAAGGGATCAGCAGACGGGATACCTTCGCAGAATTGATTGCCATGGCCCGCTAAAGGAACTGCTCCTGCCCCTTCGCTTCCAGCGCCTTCACGACTTTGCTCACATCCTGAGCCTTGCTGCGATGCGCCACCAGAAGCGCATCCGGCGTGTCGACGACGACCAGATTTTCTACCCCTAAAAGAGCGACAAGCTTGTCTGCATCAACATAGTTTCCGTGACTCGTTTCACTGACCAGCTCACTGCGCGAAGCGTTTGCGTCGGCGTCTTTCTCGGCCAGAGCGTAGACCGCTTCCCAACTACCGACGTCATTCCAACCGATATCGTCCAGCGCGAGCCCGGTCACGTCGCGCGCCT
>CAXUCT010000128.1:7245-11113 GCA_964249415.1 uncultured Bryobacteraceae bacterium
TTCGATCATCGCGTAATCCACTGAAATGTTCGCGCAAAGCGGGTACGCTTCGGCCAATCGGGACGCAAACTGCCGACTGTCAAACCGAGGCAAGCCGGCCAGCAGCGTGGCTGTCTTCGGCTGGTGTTGCCGCATCAGATCGAGCACCGTCGAAGCGCGCCAGAAAAACATTCCCGCGTTCCAGAAGAAATTGCCGCGTTCAACAAATCGTTTGGCCGTCTTCGCATCTGGTTTCTCGCGGAAGCTCGTGACCGGCAGAGCCTCCGTCTTTCCGGGATGGACTCCTTTTGGAAATTCGATATAGCCATAACCGGTCTCCGCCCAGCGAGGCTGAATCCCAAGCACCACCACGCTGTTACTTTCCGCCGCTTTGAAGGCCGCTTTCACAAAGGTTCTAAAACGTGATTCCTTCAGAATCAGATGATCGGCGGGAAAAACTCCCATCAGAGCGTTCGGATCGGCTTCCGCGAGGATGTGCGCCGCCAACCCAATACATGGCGCCGTGTTGCGCTGCGATGGTTCAGCGATGATCTGTTGCTTTGGAACTTCCGGTAGCTGCTTCCGGATTTCTTGTTGCAGGAACTCGTTGGTAACAATCCAAACGTTCTCCGGCGGGATCACACCCTTCAACCGGTCCAACGCCTGCTGGATCAGCGTGCGTTCGCCAAAGAAACGCAGCACCTGCTTCGCATTTCGTTTACGGCTGCGCGGCCAGAACCGTGTGCCGCGCCCCCCGGCCATAATCAGGCCATACCGGTTGCTCGCCATGTCTCAACTACTTTAAGCAGGATTAAGGATTCAAGCTTCCCGGATTCAGCGGCAAAGGCTGATCGGCTAACCGTGCGTCGGGAAATCCACGAACAATGCGGAATGTACGGTCCCAACGCGTGCGCGTGAAAAAGTGCTCGCCCAAATCAATGAAATGGGTGAACAGCGAATTTACGCTGCTTCCTGCCAGATCCTCGGTGGACGCCCGGTAAGACCAATAAATCAGCAGCGGTTTGCCAATGATGTTATCCCGCGGCACAAATCCCCAATACCGGCTGTCGAGTGAATTGTCACGGTTGTCGCCCATCGCAAAATAGCTGTTTGGCGGGACAACTGCTTCGCCGTTCGCAACGTGGTTCTCCAGCATGTCGCGTTGCAACTGAGCTTGCAGTCCCTCAGCAAAGGCGGTGGGTTCGCCGGGAAAATTGTCCCGGCTGGGGTCGTACGGAAATTTGTGATACACGTATGGCTCATTCAGGCGTATGCCGTTGCGGTACACAATCCGATTAATCATCTTGAGGTGATCGCCGGGTACTCCAATCACGCGCTTCCCAGACGTCTGCGAAATATCCGCCGGATAACGAAAGACAATGATGTCACCGTGCCTCGGCTCCTCGTACGGCAGAAGATGTTTGCTCACCGGACCCGCGGGCGAGTAGGCGAGCTTATCAACAAGTAAATGATCGCCAATCAGCAGCGTGTCTTCCATCGATCCCGTCGGAATCACGAAGGCCTGGACTAATGTCGTCGTTCCAAACAGCAGGAGCAGGATCGTCACCGACCACTCGGCTATGCTGTTGCGTGGTTGTTCCCGCTTCGGGGGTGTCTGGGGGTCCGTTTTAGCTGCTTCGACGGTTGCTGTTCGCTCTGCCATGCTGCGACTCCAATTGTAGCTTTCGAGACCTGCCAAAGGTTTAAATTAAGATAACGAGCCGTTCGACCCCTCATATAAAGCAACGGCTTGCTGGTGCCGAAACAATAGTGTAGGACCAAGGGAGGAGATATGTATAAATTGCGAACAGCCTTGCTTACAACTGGCGTGCTTGCCTGTATCACGACGGGATGCAGCAAGAAGGCCGCTAGCGATCAAACGCTGGTGACCGACGTCCAAGCCAAACTCTATGGAGACGCCATTACAAAACCGGCCAACGTGAACGTTGCTGCCAAAGATGGCATTGTGACTCTGAGCGGAGCTGTCCCCAGCTCAGACGTCGA
The DNA here is from genome assembly GCA_964249415.1 of uncultured Bryobacteraceae bacterium. Lineage (GTDB taxonomy): Bacteria > Acidobacteriota > Terriglobia > Bryobacterales > Bryobacteraceae > Bog-105. The sequence continues at coordinate 9,229 of CAXUCT010000128.1, forward strand.
GCTTGAGGCCATGAAGATTGCAAACGGTACGGCAGGTGTCGCTAGCGTAAACGACCAGATGAAGGTTAGTACGGCTATGGCTGGAACTGCCCCGCTCACGGCAGTCGTTCCTGGTACGGCAACGCAGCCGGCCACAACAGGAGCACCCACCGCCTATCCGCCGCTGTCTTCCGCCCCCGAGCCGGGCATGCCGGCTACGCAGCAGGCGCCCCCGCTGGAACCTGCTAGTGTCACGCTGCCGGCGGGTGAGCGCGTATCCGTTCGCATGATAGACGGAATCAGCTCGTCTCAAAACTCTCCCGGACAGGTTTTTCGCGCGTCTCTGTACGGGCCGCTCGTTTCCCATGGACGTGTCGTCGTTAGGGCTGGCGCGCCTGTCTCGGTGGTGCTCACCGATTCAAAGGGCGCTGGCCGTATCAAAGGAAATAGCGAACTGGTTGTTCGGCTCTCAAGGTTGGAGTATCACGGCCGTAGCTATCCGCTCGACAGCAGTGTCTACGAGGAAGTCGGCAAAGGCCGCGGCAAGCAAACGGCCGTGCGTACGGGGATTGGCGCTGGAATCGGCGCTGCGATTGGTGCAATAGCTGGAGGCGGGAAGGGCGCTGCAATCGGTTCCGCCGTCGGTGGCGGAGCGGGATTCGGATCAGACGCCCTCACTCATGGTCAACAAGTGAGGATACCGTCGGAAACAATTCTTAACTTCAGGCTGGAGGCCCCACTTACCGTTTCGGAGTAAGTGAGGCTGAAGTCCGGACCGGCGTAAAGCTCTACGCCGGTTGCGGACTCTCGCCGCCAATCATTCCCGGCATGGGACTTGCCGGATGTGGCGCAATGACTGTGCCGCCCTCCGGCGGGGAGGTGGAGGTGGGTTTGGAAGTGCCTACGAATTTCGGTAATGGCTTGCCATTAATTAGATCCAGCACCTCGGCGCCATCAAGGACTTCCCGTTCCAAAAGAGCGTCGACAATCCTAACCATGGCTTCAGGGCGCTGCTCGATGATTTCCTTGGCGTCTTTGTAGCCATCTTCAACCAGCTTGCGAACCTGCTCATCAATTTTTATCGCTGTCGCTTCGCTGTAGTCGCGATGCTGGGCAATCTCGCGACCTAAGAAGATTTGTTCGTCTTTTTTCCCAAAGCTGAGGGGCCCAAGTTCGCTCATGCCCCACTCACACACCATCTTATGCGCCATCTCGGTTGCACGCTCGATGTCGTTCCCAGCGCCGGTCGTCATTTGCTGGAGGAAAATCTCCTCAGCAATACGCCCCGCCATCAAGATGGCAAGCCGAGCCTTGAGATAGTTTTTGTCGTGCGAGAGCTTATCATCCAATGGCAATTGCATTGTCAGGCCCAGGGCCATGCCGCGCGGAATGATTGTGACTTTATGTAACGGATCGGCATGTTCGATCAGCGCCGCCACAATCGCGTGGCCTCCTTCGTGGTAAGCCGTCATGCGTTTCTCTTTATCGCTAATGATCATGCTCTTGCGTTCCACGCCCATCAGCACTTTGTCTTTCGCCAGTTCGAAGTCGTACTGCGTGACCACCTTGCGATTCTGCCGTGCGGCCACCAACGCCGCCTCGTTTACCAGATTGGCTAAGTCCGCACCCGCAAAGCCCGGTGTCCCCCGCGCGATGACGGACAGATCTACGTCATCCGAGAGAGGCGTTTTCTTAGTGTGAACCTTCAGGATGCTCTCACGGCCCCTAACGTCGGGACGGTCAACTACCACCCGGCGGTCGAAGCGTCCTGGCCTCAACAGCGCGGGATCGAGTACATCTGGCCGGTTCGTGGCGGCCACGAGAATTACGCCTTCGTTCGATTCGAAGCCATCCATTTCAACTAGTAATTGGTTGAGCGTCTGTTCGCGTTCATCATGGCCACCGC
>CAXUCT010000129.1:0-3434 GCA_964249415.1 uncultured Bryobacteraceae bacterium
TCACAAACTCCGCCAACGCGGAGGTCCGAGCAAGGGTCTGGATCACAGATTCAGCCAGGCAAACGCTTCCGGCCTGAATGCGAAACATCTCGCGGCGGAAGAAACGCCGCAATCCGTCAGGCTCGTTCAGCGGTGCCGCAAGTCCTTCAAATGCCCAACGCTTCTCCGGCTGCTCAGTAGCGCGCCGTATCTCTTCCAGAAGTTCTGGCCAGCGCGTGAGCTGCCCCGAAAGGTAAGGACTCAGCTCGAATATACGAACTAAACTGTCGGCAACCGGCTGAGTGTCAAGCGCATGCATCGCACCTAAGCGGTCCCGCACAGTGTTCAGAAACTCGCTTAAAGCAAATTCGGAACGGCGCGAGTTCACCTTGCCGCACTCTTCCACCACCATCGGCGGCGCGTCCACTTTGCAACTCACTGGCGAACCCGGTCCATAATAGAGCGGTCGTTGAGCGTGGACGATGCTCTCGTAAATTCCTTGCACGTTTTCGAGGTGCTTATTGAGCTGTTGTAGTAATTGCGCGGCTGCGTCCATTGATTCGTGGCCGGCATCATCGCCCGGGGGCATGCGGCGCGCGATTCGCTCCACATCCGCCAAGTGGGACGGCAGAGCGTGTATCTGGCGGTCTGTTTCAAACTGCAATCGATGCTCTAAGTTGCGCAGGAATTCGTAAGCACTCTTCAGGCGCAAGTATTCGGTGGACCAAAGGAGATCCTTGTCATGCAACCCGGCTAACGCAGAGAGAGTGCCGCCATGCCGTACCCACATCTCCCGCCCGCCGTGCAGACGTTGCAAGCACTGGACCAGAAACTCTATGTCGCGAATACCGCCCGGTGCGAGCTTGACGTCGAGTTCATTCCTGGTGAGCCGCCGGCGCGCCACCTTCTCGCTGATGCGCTCGCGCGCCGCCGACATGGTTTCAATGGTGGAGAAATCCAGGCTACTCGAGTAGATCAACGGTTCAACGAACGTGAGCAGCGCTTCTCCCGTGCTCTCGTCACCAGCGGCTACACGCGCTTTGATGAACATCTGCAGTTCCCAATCGCGCGCGCGTCTCGCATAGTAGTCTTTCGCTGCGGCGAGCGGCATGCAGACTTCGCCCACAGTCCCTTCCGGCCGCAGCCTTAGATCCACGCGATAGCAGAGGCCCGCCGCTGTATAAGTGGAAAGGATGGTTGTGAAGTGATTCGCTACTTTCTTGAAATACTCCTTGTTGGTGATGACGTGAGGTCCGGATGTCTCTCCGTTCTCGCTGAAGACAAAAATGAGATCGATGTCGGAACTGTAGTTCAGTTCGCGCCCACCAAGCTTGCCCACCGCGAGCACCGTAAACTGCGCCGTGCCGGGGCCACCCTCCGCCCTGGGTTCGCCATGCCGGCCTTGCAGTTCCGTCATCACCTTAGTCAAGGCGCAACCGAGAATGGCATCCGCTAGATTGGACAGCTCTTCTGTGATCTCGCGAAGCGTACCCAGACTCAGGGCGTCTCTAACCACAAGACGTAGCAGTTCCTTGCGCCTGAAGCGCGCAAGATCTAAGGCGGCAACAGGGTCAGTCCCGCGCAAAGCCAAGAAGCCGTTCAGATGCTGTTTGTAGTCCGCTAACGTAAGTGGACGATGCAGATCCCTGAGATCCGCAAGCCACTCGGGTGTACGCAACAACTCTTCTGACAGAAATTGGCTGGAAGCAAAAATCGTGAGCAGGTACTTCGAGCGTTCCGCATCGTCAACGATGTCCTTCCATAGCCCGGGGTATCGCGCCGAAAACTCAGCTACGTATCCGGAAACAGGAACCGGATTTGAAAAGGCGCGAGGATAGTAAGCAGCGGGCATTAATGGCCGCCGAGACGGCTTGGTCTCTCCTCGATTATAGCTTCGGTTTACGAATACCGACGGGCTGGTGTAGACGGCACGATTCGTAGATTCCCAGAACAACTTCCAGCGCCCGATAACCTTCTTCGCCGTTTACAACCGGCTCGCCGCCATTGACTACGCATTCGCCGAAGTCTCGGAACTGGCGTTCAAAAGACGTGAGGGCGATGGCCATGGGATCAGAAGCTCCAGATGCAACGTTGCTTTCGACTGGAGCTGGATCGCGCGCATTCGCCGCCTCGTCATTAAGAACATCCCAGCCCGTCAAACGATCACCCGAAATAATTGCTGATCCTTTAGTTCCGTGCAATTCAATGCGCTCCGTATACCCGGGCCAAAACGCTGTTGCTGCTTGGATAACACCCGTAGCGCCGGATTCGTAAGAGATCAATGCATTCACAATATCTTCTGACTCGATCTTGTGACGCGCTCCCAACTGCCATACGCCGCTTACGGACTTCACAGGACCCGCTAAATAAAGCAAGACATCCACCTGATGAATGGCTTGGTTGATGAGCGCTCCGCCTCCCTCAGTCTCCCAGCTTCCCTTAATGGGCCGCGAGTAGTATTCATCGCCGCGGAACCACTTTACGTAAGCATCGGCTTGCAAGAGCCTGCCCAATCGCCCCTGCGCCAGCGCTCGTTTTAAAAACAGCGTCGAATCGTCAAAGCGATGTTGGCTAACGACGCCTAGCGCGATCGGGGCTTGTCGCGCCACGCGGATCATCTGGCGCGCCGTTGCAAGATTTGTCGCTATGGGCTTTTGTACCAGAACTGCGCGTGTCATTTCAGCGCATGCTTCGACGGGCTGAAGGTGAAAATCCGGAAACGTACAAACGTCCACGTAATCAAGGCCTGGATATTGGCACAGCTCGCGATAGCTGAAAACGAACTCGGTTCCCCAACGCTCCGCAAACTCGTGTCCGCGTGACTCAGTCTTGTTCGAGCAGGCGATAAGATCGAAGCCAATATTCCGGTAAGCTTGCGCGTGCTTATTCGCGATGGCGCCAGTCCCCAGAATTCCTACCCTCATCATTGACTGACGCGTTAATAAACCCAGCCCAGCGTAACTAGATAACTTCTCGGTGTAACCCAGTGGGTGCCACTAAACGTAGATAGGAAGTTATACAGCGCGGCCTCATTAGTGATGTTCAGAGCCGTAAACTTGAGGGTAGTTTTTAAACCCTTCTCTTTTTTGAAGAGGTTGTCGGTCCCGAATCCGACGTCGAAGAGATTCCGAGCTGCGATACGCGGAGGATTGTGATCCGGGTTGTAAGTACCCGGGGCAGGTATATTAAGCCGCGAGGCTCCGTATGTACCCGAGCAGGACGTGATTGGCTGTTCAAGCGTTGCGGCTTGACCCGCGCACTCGAAACCGATGGCAGCTTGTTCGTCGCCCGTCAGCGCGAGGGCGTCAGCAAGATCTGTAACAGACCCTGCGACTTCACCGCTGTCGAAGCGCCATGTAAAGTTCACCCAAGGTCCATCTTTTTTGTATTGATATCGGAGATAGCTGGTCTGCTGAAACTCCTGATCATGATCAATGCGAAACGCACCCACGTTT
>CAXUCT010000129.1:3444-11097 GCA_964249415.1 uncultured Bryobacteraceae bacterium
AGCGGCGAGTTAAAAATCAGCCCACCGGTCTCTGGGCCGAAGAACCGAGCTCGCGTATGGCCAAGAGTCATGAATGCTTGAAAACCATGAATATTCGAAGTGGAGACCCGCGCCGAGACGCCGTCGATTTTCGATTTCCGCCATTCTATGGGAAAGGCCAGCGGAGTATTAAAGAGCGTGTCGAAATCGAAGGCGTCGTTTGTATACTTCCAGAAGTAATCCGCCTCAATCCGCAGATACTTACCCACGCCTTGCTGAAACCCCAGATCAAACTCATTGCGATGCCCGGGGCGAAGCGGTTGGGCTCCATAGCCGCCGAATGCGGTGGATGCCAGGCCGCCTCCACCGGTACTGCTGGACAACAATAAATTCTCGTTGTAGGGCGTTTCCATCGTGCGGTCGTAAGAGCCGCGTACTACAGTGCCGGTTCTCTTGAACAGGTAAGAGAAGCCGAAGCGCGGCTCTAAGAGTTTGTCCGTCGAAAGGCCATCGTAATTATCGAAGCGCAGGCCTGGGTTCAGCGTCAGGTTTCTGATAGTTATCGAATCCTGCACAAACACGGCCTCTTCGTCGATGTGCGCCGCGCCGCGGAAGTTAAAGAGAGAACCGCCACGGGTCAGGTCGTACTGAACGAGGCCCGGCGAAAGATTGGGATTCGCGCTATACCCCAAACCGGCGCACGCGTTCGGGTTTGTAAGCACGGGCGAGGTGACGGCATCGCCACCGGCCGTCAGACAGACGGGATTTAATGCCGGATCGGTGAGGCCCAGGTCGAAGTTCTCAATCAATCGGTATTGCATTAACTCGACGCCGGCTTTTATGTTTTGGATGCCTTTTGAGTAGGAGAAATCCGCTCGCGTGCCCCAGTTTATTAGATGACGATCCTGGCCGATGGTCGCGGGGGTATCATTGAACCCATTCGCGCTGGGGTAGTAATTCACGCGGTCTTCGCGAAAGAAAGGATTTATTGACAAAAGACTTTGAGCATTGAATGTGTGCTGATAACCTAGCGCCAAGCTCAACGTTCTTGCCTGCTGACGCTGGTCTTGCTGAGATTGCTCATAGGTGTTCGGAATCTCAAACCAGTTGCGGGCCGCAAACAAGTCCAGGTGCAAAGAATCGCGGCTACCGGGTTGATAATCTACTCGATCGAAGAAGCTCTCGCTATTTCCTATGTCGTGGTTTGGATAGAACTCTGGGCTATCCAGGAAGCGCCCGCTTCTGCTGGTATCGGCGAGGAAGAAGTTACCCCACTTCGATCCGCCAATCCCAAACGTTGCGTCCTCGCCAATAGTGCCAAATGACCCGTAAAATATATCCAGACTTGCGTTGGGTGGTTGGCCCAAACCGGAGCGAGTGACCGCGCTCACAATCAGTCCGGTCTTATCGCCAAACTCAGCATTGGGAGAACTACTCACTAGTTCGAGCGACTGAAATGCATTAGCGGGAAGCTGGGTTGAGAAGGTCTTGTTCTGCTGATCTGTGATCGGTTGGCCATCAACTACGTAGGTTGTCTCCGCATGATCGCCCTGCGGGTGGAAGAATCCGTTTGAGTCCGCTACGACGCCGCCTGAAGTGAGCGTAATGGCATCACTCAAGCCTTGACCGGTATTAGAGATCGGCAGCTCAGCCAGGAGATTTTGACTTACATCCGTGTGCGCCGCCGGCTCGTTCTCCACAACTTCGGAGGCAGCCGAAACTTCAACCGTCTCCTTCGATCCGGCGAGCCCCAGTTGCGCCTGTATCTGAATAGGCACTTGCGTTCGAACTGTAACGGCCTGATGGAATGATTGAAAGCCTGGTGAACTGATGTCAACGTAGTACTGATCCGGAGGTACATTCACCAACCGAAAGGCGCCGTCAGATCCCGACTTGACCTCTTGCTTATAACCGGACAAGGTGTTCGTAAGTGTGACGGTGGCACCCGCGACTGAAGCACCGCTGGGATCGGTAACGGTCCCCTGAACAGTACCACCGCTGCCGCTTGCTTGTGCGCCGCCCGTGGTGTCCGCCCAAGCGAGCAAACTAAAAACTAGAAACGCCAGCAGGCCTGCTGGTCTAACTACCCGATTCAAGATACAGCTCCTTTGAAACCCCGGTGTCGGCTGCACCGATGACCCGAGCAACCTACGCGAAACCTATTATGATGGTCGGACGAGAATGAACGGTGGCGCTCGAGGGACTCGAATAGAGGCGGGGAGTTCCAGAATAATTGGAGACGTGAACGAAGACGTTATCAGGTTCGAAAAAGCAGTGAACGGCTTACCGACGTCGTTATGGACGGAGACGCCGCCACTGTGTTCCGTTACGTGGCAGAGGAGGCAAGTGTCTTGCCGTCCCGAGTCATGTTTGTGTATAGATCCCGCAAAAGAGATAGTAAGAAGCGCGCACAGACACAGCAGCGCCACAAGGCGGCTGATTGCAGGCTGCTTACCACTACGGAACATCACTTTGTCTTTAATTATACGTGACGGGGAGCAGACGCGGGAATAGACGACTACACGGCGACTTATCCGAATATAAATTGCAAGAAAAACAAATACTGACAAATTTGTTTCCCTATGTTGTAATAGCCTCCATGCGGCCCAGAAAGACTTCGAAAAGCACACATAAGGTCGGCCAGGAAAGCGCTGCTGGCACCCCGGAGAACAGCAAGCCCGCCCAAGAAGCGAACGTTAAGAGACGAACATCGACTAAAAGAGAAACAGGCGAAACGGGTCGCGCAAAGCACCGCAACACCAACGCACCCGAACCTGCTAAGTTCCCTTCGCGTGCAGTCGATTCAGCTGTAATCGATGCTGTGGGCGTAATGACTTCTTCCTCAGATTCGCTCGACGTGTCGCCCACTCCTGTGGAAACCTCGTTCGCACGCGCGATTGCGCATGAACATATCGCCAAGCTAGCGCACTTTTATTGGATTGCTCGTGGCTATGCTCACGGATTTGACCAAGAAGACTGGCATCGCGCTGAACGCGATCTCAAGAACAAGCATTAGCGCCAAACAAAAGCGGGGAGGCTCCGTCAATAGGAGTAGCGCAACGCGTACGCTGGCCCGCGGCGTTGCGGTCGCTTGTACTCTATAAGCAGCGCCAGATTATGAGTGAGCCGGCTCCCGAAGCGATTGTGCCAGCTCCGAGTTCCTCCACCGGGACAACGGAGCGACCACGCTCTTTGATTGTCACTACCGTTGCATGGTTTCGCGACCTCATGCTGTCGGTGCTGATTGCCGTGCTGGTGATCCTGTTCCTTTACCGTCCCGTGAAAGTGGAAGGCACAAGCATGATGCCTAGCCTCTTTGACCAAGAGCGCCTGTTTATCAACCAGTTCAGTTACAAGTTCGGTCTGGGCGAAATCAAGCGTGGAGAGACGGTAGTCTTCTGGTTTCCGGAAGACATCACCAAGTCCTATATCAAGCGCGTGATCGGATTGCCTGGAGATACCGTAGCGGTGGATGACGGCTACGTCCTGGTAAATGGCAAGAAGCTGGTGGAGAACTATGTTCCGCCCGATTATCGGGATGATCGTAGCTATCCTCCGCGGGTGGTGCCGCCGAACGAATATTTCGTGCTGGGCGATCATCGCGTTTCCTCCAATGACAGCCGGGCTTGGGGATTTGTTCCCAGGAACTACATTTACGGCAAAGCAGTGTTTGTGTTCTGGCCGCCGGAGCGCATGGGCACGGTGCGTTAACGCCGGTTAAAGAGCCACAACAGCAGAGTTCCGAGAAGGCTGAGTACCAGGCACGTCACCCAAGGGAAGTAGACGGTAGTGTTTTTGCCTCGCAAGACGACTTCGCCGGGCAGCCGTCCAATGGGCAAGTTCAGCCTGTTTGCGAGGACTACGAGGAGGCCGCACGCGACAAGAACAACGCCGGTAAAAATCAACACGCGTCCCAGGTTCATGGCTAATGTCATGCTAGCGCGGAAGCCTGCGTTACACTGGCCGCTGATAGCAGCCGCCCATGAGTGATCTGAAAAGTTACCCTCCCAGCGGAGAGTTTAGTTCTCGCGCCCACGTCAAGAGTTTGGAGGAGTATCGGAATCTATACGAACGCGCCAAGACAGATCCCGATCAGTTTTGGGGCGATCTTGCGCGCAAAGAGCTGGCGTGGTTTCAGCCATTCTCTAAAACACTGGAATGGAATTCGCCTTTCGCCAAGTGGTTCACAGGGGGCAAAATTAACGCTTGCTACAACTGCGTGGACCGGCATCTCACGACGCGTCGCAAGACGAAGCCGGCGCTGATTTGGGAGGGCGAGCCGGGCGATGAACGCATCATCAGTTACGAAGAGCTGCACCGGCTGGTCTGCCGTTTTGCGAACGTTCTGAAGCAACTCGGACATAAGGCTGGCGAGCGGGCCGTGATCTACATGCCGATGATTCCCGAGCTTCCGGTAGCGGTGCTTGCCTGTGCGCGGCTCGGCATCACACACAGCGTGGTATTCGCGGGATTTTCCGCGGAGGCATTGAAAGCACGCATTCAGGACCTGGACGCGAATGTTGTCATTACGGCCGATGGCGGCTGGCGGCGCGGTAAGGAAGTGCGGCTAAAGCCTGCGGTGGATGAGGCGTTGGCAGATTGCCCCGGTGTTCGCAACGTGATTGTTTACAGGCGAACCGGCTCCGCCATACCGATGCAAGAGGGGCGCGATATTTGGTGGCACGAAGCGGAAGAACGAGTCGCGAGCGACATCTGCGAAGCAGAACAACTCGATTCCGAACATCCGCTGTATGTGCTGTACACATCCGGCACTACCGGCAAACCCAAAGGCATTCTGCACACAACGGCGGGTTACCTTCTTCAAACTTCGCAGACTATGAAGTGGGTTTTCGACCTGCAAGAAGACGACGTGTATTGGTGCACTGCTGACATAGGGTGGGGTACGGGCCATAGCTACGTGGTGTACGGTCCACTAGCTGCTGGGGCCACCACTCTGCTTTACGAAGGTGCGCCCGACTATCCGGCCTTCGACCGTTTCTGGCAGATCGTCGAGAAGTATCGCGTCTCCACCTTCTACACCTCTCCTACAGCGATTCGAGCGCTTATCCGTCAGGGAGAGAAGTGGCCGGAAGCTCACGACCTTTCGAGTCTTCGCTTGTTAGGCTCGGTGGGCGAGCCCATCAACCCCGCAGCCTGGGAGTGGTATTACCGGGTGATCGGCGGCGGGCGCTGCCCGATTGTCGATACGTGGTGGCAAACGGAAACGGGCGCGATTATGATCTCCGCCATGCCCGGCGCAGTGCCGTTGAAGCCGGGTTCGGCCACGCTGCCGCTGCCTGGCGTAGTGCCGGACATCGTGGACGCGAATGGCGCTCCTCTAGGCGATAACCGTGAGGGTTATCTGCTGATTCGCCAGCCGTGGCCAAGCATGATCCGCAATATTTGGGGCGATCCCAAGCGCTTTGAAGAGCAGTATTGGTCGCGCGTTCCGGGCGCTTATTTTACGGGCGACGCGGCGCGCCGGGACGGCGATGGTTACTACTGGATTTTAGGCCGCGTGGATGATGTGATGAACGTGAGCGGGCATCGGCTGAGCACCATGGAAGTGGAGTCGGCGCTGGTCCATCACCCGGCAGTGGCGGAGGCTGCGGTGGTAGCGAAGCCGCACGAGATCACCGGGCAAGCGGTATGCGCGTTCGTCACGCTTAAGAAAGGCGACTGGGACACCAAGTCCCTGGGACAGGAACTTCGTCAATGGGTGGCGCACGAGATCGGGGCGTTTGCGCGCCCGGAAGAGGTCCGGTTTACGGATGCTCTTCCGAAGACGCGCAGCGGAAAGATCATGCGGCGGGTGTTGCGCGAGATTGTCACAACGAATACGGTGAACGGTGATGTGACGACGCTGGAAGATATGGCTGCGGTCACGCAGCTTTCCGCGCAGCATGATGAAGATTAGGCTGATGATTCGCCTTTCGGACAGACTAGCTTTCGAGTTTAGCGTCGAGAGTGATTTCGGTATCGAAGAGCTTTGATACAGGGCAGCCTTCTTTGGCGGCTTGCGTGGCGCGGTGGAATGCTTCCTCGGTGCCGCCCGGGATCTCGGCTGTGAGGGCCAAATGGCTGCGCTTGATAGCGAAGCCGTCACCCTCTTTGTCGAGCGTGACCGTGCAAGTCGTATTGATCGAAGTGGCCTTTAGGTTGGCTTTTTGCAACTCCGCGGAAAGCGCCATGGAAAAGCAAGCGGCGTGCGCGGCGGCGAGAAGCTCCTCGGGGTTGGTGCCGGTTCCCTGTTCAAAACGGTCTCTGAAGGAATAAGGGGTGTTCGATAAGACACCGCTGGCGGCAGAAATCGTGCCGGTTCCTGATCTCAGATCGCCCTTCCATTGTGCTTTGGCTGTTCTATCCATGTGTGACTTCAGGATACGCTGACGGGAAGCCCGTCAAGCGAGCCGCGTGATGGCCGCTACCATTCGTCCGGGGTTTTCAGGCTCGCGGCGATAGGAAAAGAACTGAGCCGCCTGGCAAGTGGTGCAGAGTCCCGAATCAAAAATGCGTTCCGCCGGGACACCAGCCTTTTGCATCTGGTGGCGGTTGGCTTCAGAGAGGTCCAGCTTACGAGCTGCAGTGCCGGGTCTCCATTCGGGAAACACAGAAGCAAACTGTTCGGCCACCTCTGGCCCGACCTCATAGCAGCAGTCGCGAATAGAAGGGCCGATCGCCGCGTAAACATCGGCAGGGCGGGTTTGGAAATCGTGACCCATCTTTTCGATGGTGCACTTGATTATCCCGGCGGCGGTGCCGCGCCAACCCGCGTGAACCGCTGCCACGGCGCGATTACAGCAATCTAATAGAAGGATGGGCACGCAATCGGCGGTGCGAATCCCGATGCCGATGCCGATCTGATCCGTAACCAGCGCGTCGCCTTCACTCTCGCGGTCTTTGAGTCCGTTGGCATTGAGAACGCGGCTCGAATGGATTTGCCGGAGTGTGATGGCGAATTCCGGGTTGGCTTGGCGCGTGCCGAAACCGTGGCTTTGCCAAGCGAACTCCTGGAATGCATCACAGCGGTAGATGCCGTCTGCACCTAGACGAAAAGAGCCGATCATGATGGCGGCTAAGCTCGCGGTTAAGAAACCAGCCTAGCGCCCAGGCGGCTCTCTTTCCGCTTCTGAGCTTGATCCGCGCGATACCAGTCAAGCGTGAGCCGCAAGCCCTGCTCAAACGTGAAGCGCGGATGGTGGCCAAGTTCGCGGACAGCAGCAGTGATATCCGCTTCGGAATCGCGGACATCGCCGGCACGTGGTGGGCCGTACAAGGCGGGAATATCCACGCCTTCGATCTGCTGCAACAGCTTCCAGGTTTGGTTCAGTGTGTAACGTCTGCCGTTGCCGGCGTTGAACACTTTGCCGGAAACGCCCTGCGCCTGCGACGCCTTGAGCAAAAGCCCAACCACATCTTCGACGTAAGTGAAATCGCGGGACTGTTCGCCGTCTCCGAACATGGTGGGGCTGCGGCGCTCGATGAGGCAGTTCAGAAAGATGGAAAGAACTCCTGAATAGACGCTGGTGGGGTCTTGGCGAGGACCAAAGACGTTGAAGAAGCGCAGCGAAACGGTTTCAAGGCCAAAGCAATCGGCGAACGAGCTGGCGTAATACTCACCCAGCAGCTTCTGGACGGCATAGGGTGACTTGGGCCGGGGCGCCATGGTTTCCA